>NZ_DITB01000061.1 GCF_002422095.1 Flavobacterium sp. UBA6195 | reverse complement strand
ACAAAGATATGAGCCCCGATGGGAGGGGAAATCTTTTTTCTTTTTTGTTGCCTTCGAGAACCTCAGGCAACAAAAAAGAAACCTCAGGCAACAAAAAAGAAAAAAATTGTAACGGACAGCGGGACTAAAAGTTTTTATGGAATGCTGAACGGCTGCTTCTAAAAAAACTATTCTTTAGGCTCCGCTTTGGGCTGGAGTTTGATTTTATTAATCCAATGTTCGTTGAGTTTATCGAAGTCGATGGCTTTCTTGGGTTCTTGCTTAGTAAGTTGCCCTTGGTTGAAAGCGGCGTTTAGTATCCCTTCTATATGATAGTCTTCTTTTACGTCGTAGGGTTTGTATTGCGTTTTTAGGTTGATGTCGAATAAATAGGCTGTGGAATTGGCCCAAAAGGCTTTCCATCCGCTTTTGTATTCTTTAATTAAATCGAAAGTCGTGCTTCCAGTTTGACGGTAGATGAGCTTGACTAGGATTTGACCGTCTTTACGGGATAGCTTTTTTAAACGGGGTTCGAATTCTTCCTCTAAATACTTTTCTACGATTTTAAAGTATTTCTTTTTTTCGCGACTGGTTTTTAATTTGGACATCGTGGCGTTTAACTGCGTAAGCTTATCCGCCGTTAATTTGGCATACGGATAGACTTTAAAGACACGTCTCTTTAATATTAACTTGGCTTTTTTGTCTTCGTCGGTAGTGTAAACGTTATCGGGCGTAAAAATGATTTCTCTTAATTCGATAGAATATATAATAGAGGAATCCTGTTGCGTCATGCGCAAGGTGTCGGTTTCGGTTTGGGCAAAAGAACAAGTAGTAATGAACAGCACTAAACTACTAAATAATAACTTATACATGGTGTTTGTTTTTAACTTTTTAACGCACTGCAAAAAGTAAACCAAAATTATCGAAATTATGTGAAACTCTAATATCTTATTTTTAAATTAGCAAAAAATTATATTTTAAGATGAGCACAAAATCGATATTAAAGAAGTCGTCGATGACTTTTTTGGAAAATTATTTGAATAATGCCTCGCCAACGGGACATGAAGCGGAAGGACAAAAAATTTGGATGGACTACCTAAAACCGTATGTGGATACTTTTATTACCGATACCTACGGAAGTGCGGTGGGTGTTATTAATCCAGATGCGCCTTATAAAGTGGTGATTGAAGGTCATGCCGATGAAATTTCGTGGTATGTGAATTACATTACCGATGACGGATTAATCTACGTGATTAGAAACGGAGGTTCGGATCATCAGATTGCGCCATCGAAGCGTGTGAACATACATACGAAGAAAGGTATTGTGCGTGGTGTTTTTGGTTGGCCAGCGATTCACACACGTGGAAGAAGCGGAAAAGCAGAAGAAACGGCAAAAATTGAAAACATATTTATTGATTGTGGTTGCTCAACGAAAGCCGAAGTAGAAGCTTTAGGCGTTCATGTGGGTTGTGTGATTACGTATCCTGATAATTTTGAGATTTTAAACCACGATAAATTTGTATGTAGAGCGATTGATAACCGCATGGGTGGTTTTATGATTGCCGAAGTAGCGCGTTTATTAAAGGAGAACAAAAAGAAATTGCCTTTTGGATTGTACATCGTAAACTCAGTGCAGGAGGAAATTGGTTTGCGTGGTGCCGAAATGATTACCCAACGCATTAAACCCAACGTTGCCATAGTAACCGATGTTTGTCACGATACGACTACCCCAATGATTGACAAAAAAATTGAAGGCGATTTAAAAATGGGACGCGGACCTGTGATTGCCTACGCTCCTGCGACACAAAACATTTTACGTGAAATGATTGTGGACACAGCAGTAGCAAACAAAATACCTTTCCAACGCCATGCTACTTCTCGCGTTACGGGAACCGATACCGATGCTTTTGCGTATAGCAATGGCGGAGTTGCCTCGGCTTTGATTTCGTTACCGTTGCGTTATATGCACACAACCGTAGAAATGGTTCACCGCGACGACGTAGAAAATGTTATTAAATTGATTTACGAAACGCTATTGAAAATTGAAAATAACGAAACGTTTAGTTATTTTAAATAATAAAAAAAACGTCAGTTCGAGTGTTTTTTGTGAAGTGAAGCGGAACAAAAAATGTATCGAGAATAGTTTTTTTACCCCTAAAACCTAAAGTCCTCATTTTTTGAGGACTTTTTTTTGCTCTTTTTTGAAATTTTAACATAAACTGCAGAAAAACTACAGCAAATTATTTGTGAGAATTTTGTTATATTGCAAGGGAATTGATTTAACCAGAAATATATGCACAAAATGGGTAGATGAGACTCGTTTTAGTTACCTTTAATACTTTAATAAATATGAGAATACAAAGCCAAACTACAGTAGATGAACTTTACGATAGATTATGGAAGACAAAATCTGCAAGATTTAATGCATATCACAGATTAAATAAAACACAATATTTATCATCCTATGCAACTAGTTTCTTATCAGTTTATGTGATAGTTCTTGCATTATTTCAGCCATATAATATTATTACTGATGAGAAAACAATAGGCATTTTGAACTTGATTGCTATATGTGTTTCAATTATATTGTTGGTTTTCGTATTAATGGAATCTTCAATGCAGTACAATTTGAAAGCTGAAAAATTTCATGATTGTGCAAAAAAAATTGGAAAACTTTTTAAAAAAATCGAATTTATAAAAGAGGATACATCTTTAAATGATTCGGATAAATATAAGAAATTTGAAAAAGTGCAAAAAAAATATAATGAAATCATTGATTTATATGACAATCACAGACCAATTGATTTTATTTTTTTTCAAGCAACAAACAACCTAAAAAAATATGAAAAGGATGAGATAAAGTTCTTATTTATAAACTTTGAGTTTGCTTCTTACAATAGATTTATGACAAAACTTAAGTATAACCATTTGATTTTTATTCATTATTACGTAGTGATTTTCTTGTTACCATTAATATTAATATGGACGATTTATAAAATGATTTAATAATAGTACTTTAATAATAAAGGGATGAGTAAGGCATGCTGACAAAGAAAATATAATTAAAATGATAAACGAAATGCTATTTAGAATTGGAAATAACTAAAAATTTAGTTTTTTTTAAATAGCACCCACACAATTCGCAATTATAGAAGACTTTTTTGCACTTTATTCAAGTTTTATAAAAATTGGCAGAAAAACTAAAGCTCTTTAGTTCTGGAAATTAGTTATATAGCCATTAGAAATGACTTATAAAATACTATATATTAAAAATTAGGCAGATAATACTGGTTTTTTGAGACATTTAAATTAGTAAATTAAACCTTACAACCTAAAAAAATAGATGCAAACAGATAGATTTAACCGACTTAGAAAAGAAATTCTTTCGGATATTTTTTCAAAAAAAAAAATTAAGGACACTTGGAGGAAAATTGTTCGAGAACAATTACGAAATTTAGATTTAAAAGATTTATTTGACCACTATGATTTAAATTATAATTTGGACGACAGAGCACAAGCTGTGAGGAATGATATTTTATCTGGAAATTATCAAGTATCCCAACCTCTAATTTACAGAATAGAAAAAAAACTAGGAATATGCAGACACTTAGTAATTCCTCAACCAATAGATGCATTAGTATTACAAGTTCTTGTAGAATATGTTGCTGAAGAAATTTTAAATAACCAACCTTCTAAAAATGCTTTTTATTCTCGTGATAAGAATAATGTAAAATTACCACATCAATTAGATAATTACAATTTATCATGGAGAAGACAATGGAAGCAATTACAGAAACATATTTATAATTTTCAAAGTCAGAGAGAATTAATAGCAGTAACCGACTTGACAAATTATTATGATTCAATTTATATAAGTGAACTAAGAAAAGTATTTTCGAGTTATGCAAAAATAGATGAAGTTTTAGTTGACCTCCTATTTAAAGTTATTGAAGGAGTTTCTTGGAAACCTGACTACCTACCATATTCAGAAAAAGGTTTACCAACAACAAATTTAGAAGGTATAAGACTATTAGCGCATTGTTTTTTATTTGAAATGGATAGCGTTTTAAAAGAAAGAACAGATGATTCATTTACACGTTGGATGGATGATATAGTTTTTGCAAGTGATAATAGAAAAGATGCAATTGAAACATTAAGTGCAATTTCTGACATTTTAAAATCAAGAGGGTTAGCACTTAATATTGCGAAAACTAATATTTACAACGAAGAACAAGGATTTTTCCATTTTCAAATCGAAGCCAATAGATATATTGATTCAATAGAAACAGTGAAGAAAACAGATACAATATATAATCAAACTTGTAAAAACTTACACTCTAAATTTAAACAGCATCTTAGAGACACTTCCCCAAAATACTGGGATAAAATTGCTAAACGTTACATAACGACATATGGCAAATTGAATTCTAAATCGTTACTCTACATTCTTCCAGAAGTTTACATTAATTTTCCTGGTCTAAGACAAAACCTAATTTATTATTTATCAACCATCGGCTACACAAAGCAAACTGCAAAAGCTGTCTTGTTAATTCTCGAAAAAATTGATGTTTTCGACGATATTTCTTTATATCAAATCTGCTTAATAGTTACTGATTGGCAAATTCCAGTCAATGATGAGTCTAAAAAATTTCTAAAAGAATTAGAACAAAACATTACCGAATTTTCCAAAACAAGAAAAATTCCATCTGATTTTTATTGTATACTTTGGTTTAAAGCAAAATACAATCATCCAGAAACCTTACTTGACTTTATTGAGAAATATCAATACATATGGCAAGCTGATACTTTTCTACGTCGCCAAGTAACCGCAATTTTATCTCGACTATTAATTACAAATAATTCATCAGTTTTTAAATTATTGAACAATCAAATTACATCCGGAGTTAATAATACTGTTACCTTAGCAAACCAGCTTTATTTTTTTAGAAATCTAACAGCTTTAGATCAAAAACTTAACTATTATTTATTTCCTCCTAAAATGACAAAGCCATATTCTTTAAATAGATTTCTTGTCTTATGCTCAGTTTTAAACTCAGAAGTCATTCGAAAAAATAAAGATATTCAGAAAAAAGTATTGGAATATGTTAAAGATCCATATTTTAGAAAATGGTTAGAAACTCAATATAATATAAGTTAGCTCATTCTTCAACAACATTTCTACTTAATATCATGGTTTATTGTATAACTTATCCCTCTCCCGCTCAAATCCATTCATCATTAAAATAAAAACAAAAAATCCCGCTTTCGCGGGATTTTCTTTTATCTTCTTTTACGAGCGTCGTTGACCAGTTTTATAATTTCTTCTGATGTTTAAATTTAAAAGTGTAATAGTAGGAATATGCAAAAGAAATAGTATTTTTATAATTATCAAAACCACATGAAAGAGTTCGTTCTGAAACTAAGGAAGTAGTAGACGCTAAAACGTTAGTTAAACAATAAAAATATATGTTATGAAATTGCCATTTACAAAAAATTTGCGTGAGCAAAAACCAATTATTAAAAAGGCGATACCATATGTTACCGCTAAAAAATTAAAATTTAAACACATGAAAAATTTATTCTTATTATTGGTTAGTTGCATTATTGTAAGTTGTAATAATGATGAACCCGAAACAACACCACCGTTTGTTCCTGTTACAATAAATCCTACATTAATTAGTAAACGTAATGTAGGTGTCAGCTCATCTGTTGGTATTTCGGAACAAAAAACTATTTACAATGAATCAACAAATTGGAATCTACTTTTAAATCAAATAGATTCATATTATTTACCCTTGGGAGAAGACTATTTAGCTCAACACTTTATAGAAACTAACGTCGATTTTACAAATTTTACTGTAATTGCTGTTTTCGATCAAGTTTATGGTGGCGGAGGACATTCAATAGATATAACAAATATTACAGAATACGAAAATAATATAGTAGTTACAGTTGAAAACTTATTAACTGGCAATGGTTCATCTGTAGTTACGCAACCGTATCATATTGTAAAAATTCCAAAAGCAACAAAGCCAATAGTATTTGAATAAAGTATATAGGATAACCAATACTGCATGGTAAGTTATAAACTAAACGGAGCAAATTCAGCTTATTTAATGATTTTAGGGAGTTATGGTACTACAAATTCCTCTAATAATTATATTTTAGATCTTAGTAGTTCTGAAACAAACATTAACATATCGAATTAT
>NZ_DITB01000008.1 GCF_002422095.1 Flavobacterium sp. UBA6195 | reverse complement strand
AATGAGAATTGAGCACGTTTCAAAATTAATGGACCACCGCGATATCAGCACAACCCAGGTATATGCTAAAATCATTTCAGAAGAATTAGACAAAGCGGTTGACAACTACATCTACTAAAACAGAACGAGAGTAATTTTTATAAAAAACTACTCTCGTTTTCTTTTTCGAAGGTAAATTTTATGCTTTTTTACTCTCGAAATCCAAAACCCTAGCAAATACAAGCCTTCGCAAAATTGTTGAAAACTTGTACGAAAAACAACGCAAAACGGTACTGAATTTGTTCTAATTTTAGGCATCCCAAATAGTAAAAAACTTCCAAAATCATATTGAAATTTACTTGAAGAATATCTGAACTTCAAGTAACTATACCATTTCAAGTCGTGACATTGGAAAAAGTGTAACCAAATAACAAATAATGAACAAATTTAACACCGGCAAAAAACGTGAACTTGAAAGGGCAAAACATCAAAAAATCATTGTTCTCAGAATGGAGAACCATCGACACAGCACAAAGTGCAGCTTCTATTTTTCACATTACTCACGACCAGGAACCCACACTGGAAAACTATTGTATTGCTTTACTCGAAAAAGTATTTACAATCCCACAATCCCAACTACCCGAATTCATTAACTACCAACTCCAACTTGCCCAAGACGGAAACACTTGGTTAAACAAGTTCGAAAAATTATTAGCCAACAATGAAGAACTATTCTTTAGCCAAAAGGCATTGAGTAGATTCAATAAATTGTACAACATCATCGAGAAAAAACGAACGGAACTGCAATCTTCGAGCGTAAAAGAAACCAAACAAATTACTCCGAAAAGGTTAATCAATGCCGAATCGGAAGATCGTTATTTTTCGTTTTTTGAAATCAAACATCAGGTCGAAAAAATGGAATCGTTCAATGATCAAATCTTGTTTTTAAACGAAGAAATTTTCGAATACCGACAAGCCGACATCATTTCAATCAACAACAAGCTGCAAGCTTATGACCAGCAATGCGTTCAATTCATTGAAAAATTGCAAACGCTTCGCAAAATGCGTTCGGAAATCGAGAAGGAAAAAGAACTAGAACTGGAGAAAAAACTAATCACTAAAAAACTAAAATTCAACGGAAATCTAAACCAATTAGTAGACATATTCTACCAACTAAGTCGGGAACTATTTGTTGATGGAAAATCATTTATAGATGCTTCCAATGGTGAAATCGTAAATATGATTGTCAATAACTTTATCGATAAGGACAATAATGAAATAAGTCCCCAAACAGTCGAAACCATCCTCAAACCATCACGTGGCGATAAAAGACCAAAGACCCACAAACGAATAGACCTCGACAATTTCCTTTAAAAAATAATAGTCCCTTGGGACCCGATTGGGACTAAGGGACTTTTTTTTACTTCACAATTTTGCTCCATAAACTTTTAAAAACTACGAAAATGGAAGCAATTATTTTAACAAAAGACCAGTACAATGACTTAATGGCAAAATTAGACGCAATTCAAAGCCAACTAAACACCAAGCCAGACCCAAAGAAAGAAACCTTCTTAGACAATCAAGAGTTCATCATGCTCATGAAAATCTCCAAACGCACAGCACAAACATGGAGAGATGAAGGCAAAATCTCATTCAGTCAAGTAGGGAGCAAAATCTACTACAAACTTTCTGATGTTGAAAAACTACTACAAGAACACTACAACAAATCATTCAAAGGAAAATAGTATGAACCAGTGCAACGGAACATGTGAGGTATGTGACTGTAAAACAGGAACAACCACAAAGACTAATCACTAATCACTTTTCACTAATCACTCAAACATGATAACAATCTTCAAAAACTTCAACGAAGTAATAGAACACAAAACAATTCCCGAAATCCTGCACGAAATCAAAACAGGAAAGTACAGACCAGGGATAACCTATTTGCGTAAATCATTAGCCGAAAACAAACTAGAAGCCTATGAAAAAGCAAAAAAATCATTACCTGCATTCACACCTTCAGGAAAATTTGTGGGTGGAAGAAAAATGGAATTTCTGGAAGCATACTCCAATTTCATAATCCTAGACATCGATAAATTAAGTCAAACCGATTTACAAAACGCAAAACATAAAGCTAACCAATCTGAATACACCTATGCAAGTTTCATAAGTCCATCAGGCAATGGATTAAAGATTTTAGTAAAAGTAAACACTACAAAAGAAGACCACAAAGAAACCTTTTTAGCCATCCAAAAACACTATGAAACCCTATTAAACCATGAAATAGACAAATCCGGAAAAGACATAACCCGACTATGTTTCTACTCATTCGATGATAACCTCTATCATAACGAAGCTGCAAAGACATTTGTCACATCGAGCGAAGTCGAGATGCATTTGAGTAAAAATAACTCAAACCAATCTAGTCACACTGAGCCTGTCGAAGTGCCAAAACTGCCAACTGAGACTGCGACTGCGACTAACAGCGAAGCCATCTACAATCACTGCGTCCGCTTCACCGAAAAAAAAGTGCAATACGCGACAGGTAGCCGAAACGTATTCGTACACCAACTCGCGTGCAACCTAAACCGAAAAGGTATTTCATTAAACGAAGCACTTAGCTTTATATTAACAGACTTTGGCTATGATGAAAAAGAAGTAACACAAACCGTTCACAGCGCCTACGGAAACATTCACGAATTTGGAAAAGATGAAAACTCTAAGTTTGTCAACTCGAGCGGAGTCGAGAGCTCAAAAATCGGGCAATTGAATAAATCCAATTCCAAAAAATCAGACAATCAAAACCTGTCACCTCGAGCGGAGTCGAGAGGAGACTTCTATGAGGACGAAGAAGAAGAAAAAACAAGAATAACACCAATCGACAAACTAGAAAATTTTCTAACATCCCGATACAATTTCCGTCACAACATAGTATCAGGTAAATTAGAATATCAACAACTTTCAAGCTCCTCCCTTTCGGGGAGGTCGGGTGGGGCCAAAAAGAAATGGCATGTAATGAACGACTTTATAGAAAACTCAATGCTTCGCGAATGTTTAAAAGGAAGAATCAAAACAAACCTTTCTTCTTTGCGTAACCTATTGTATTCCGATTTCTGTGAATTATACAATCCGTTCGAAGATTACTTTTTCAATCTACCATCGTATGATGAAAAAACAGATTACATTTTAGAATTGGCAAACACGATAACCACTACAAAACAAGAACTTTGGCAAGAGTGTTTTAAAAAATGGATTGTAGCAATGGTCGGTTGTGTATTAGATGACAAAGTAATAAATCACACAGTAATTGTATTCAGTGGAAAACAAGGATTAGGAAAAACCACTTGGGTAGAAAAACTAGTACCTAGAAAGTTAAAAGAGTATTTGTTCTCAGGAACCATAAACCCGAACAACAAAGACACTTTAGTGCAGCTTTCAGAATGTATGTTAATCAACCTGGACGAATTAGAAAACCTAAACCGTTCCGAAATAGGAAGCTTAAAAGAAATCATAACAAAGACACAAATCAGAATGAGAAAAGCCTACGGACACAACAACGAAACCATGCCAAGACGCGCATCATTTGCCGGTAGTGTCAACACAGCGCAATTCTTAAACGATAGTACAGGAAGCAGACGATTCCTTTGTTTTGAAGTNNGAAAACATCCAATACCAACACGAAATCAATATTGACAATGTATTATCACAAGCCTTGTATTTATTTAAAACAGGATTCAGACATTGGTTCGACCAAGAAGAAATCAAAAACATCACCGAAAACAACGAACAATACCAACTACGAAGCCCAGAAGAAGAATTGCTTTTAACATGGTTTGAACCTTGTGATAGAGAAAATGCCACTCATTATCTAAACGCCTCACAAATAGCAGCTAAACTTGCCGAAAGAGCAAAAATCACCATCACTGATGGAACAATAAACAAAATTGGAAAAGCATTAAAAAAACACAATTTCACAAGACTAATGCGAAAAGGAAGTCCAGTCTACGCAGTAAAAGAATTCACCTACGAAGAAGTAGATCAAACCAACCGACAATCCGAAATTTAAACCCAAAAAAATCAAAAGTGGTAAATGCAAGTTGCCACTTTTTTTTCTGCCAACTGACCACCGAAAACTGAATACTAAAAAGAGGGTGTAAGGGGTGTAACCAAATTTCCACACAAACATTTTGAGTTTTTTTACTTTTCAAATTTTCTAGCAACATCAGCACAATCAAATGCAAATCAATAAACTACAAAGTGTAGTTTGCACCCAATTCCTCAAATAAATCCGTTTTTTTTATTTCTGAAAAAATAAAAATCTTTTACTCGTTTTTTCCCTACACCCTACACCCTGCATAATTTTGCAGTATTTTTCATCATTTTTAACGTAAATACGGATTTCCTCATTTTTCTTTCCATTGGTTTTTTATATATTTACGTCCAATAGTTAAAACCCAATCTCTTTAGGATACTTTTAGCTATTAAACCTATTTTTTAAAGTATAAAATTCTAAAGAGATAGACATAAAAACTATCCAAATAATAACCCATGAACAAACAAGACCTTATCTCAAAAATAAAACAACTTGATGGCATTTCGCAAGACGAACGTGCCTATCTAATCAATTTAGTAAACACTAAAAAGAAATACGGTTTAGTTTGGGAAGACAAGCCAGAAGATTTTGAAGAACAATTACGAGATAACTTACCAGTTTTAAAGGAAGTTAAAGAAAAAGCGATTATCAATGGCGAGGACAATCCAAACCATATTTTAATTGAAGGCGATAACCTACACGCCCTTACAGCATTAACTTTTACGCACGAAGGCAAAATTGATGTTATCTACATTGATCCACCTTATAATACAGGGAACAAGGATTTTGTTTATAATGACACATTCGTTGATTTCGAAGATAGTTTTAGACATAGTAAGTGGTTATCATTTATGTATAAAAGGTTACAAAATGCTAAACGATTATTGAATGAAAATGGTGTTATTTTCATTAGTATTGACGACAATGAAGTTGCTCAACTTAAATTATTATGCAACGATGTGTTTGGTGAAAATAATTTCATAACACAATTCCTTTGGGAAAAAACATCTACACCACCAGCTCTTTCTAAAAAAGTAAGAAAGAAAATGGAATATATTTTATGTTATGAAAAAAGTAGAGATAATTCTTCTTACTCAATTGGTAAAGTTGATGGAGGAGATGTTCCACTTCTTAATTCTGGTAATGCAACCGGTCAACTGCATTTCCCAGTCGGATCCATAAAATTTAATATTCCAGATGGTATATATACAGACAACCCTGAAAGAAAAGTAAGAATTATTAGTGACCAGCTAATCGTTAAAGATTCTTTAAATACAAATGCCGTTATATTAGAAGGAAATTTCAAGTGGAAACAAGAAATGTTGGAGAAGGAAATTATACTTGGAACACATTTTATTATTAAAACTGAACTTTTTTCTATTCGTTTTCAGAGACGAGAAGATAACTTAAAAACAAAAACTCCTACAAATCGTTTGGATAAAGAGTTAAATGTTGGTACTAATGAGGATGCAAAAAAAGAAATTGATGAATTGTCAATTAATTATTTTGACTATCCAAAACCAGTATCATTAATTAAGATTTTAGCAAATTTAAAGTACAAGCAAGATTCACTAATTCTCGACTTCTTCGCAGGTTCTGGCACCACGCTTCACGCCACCATGGCACTCAATTCCGAAGATGGAGGAAACCGTCAGTGCATTTTAGTAACCAACAACGAAAATAACATTTGTGAGGAAGTAACTTATGAACGCAATAAACGTGTTATTCAAGGGTATACCAATGCCAAAGGAGTTGCTGTTGAAGGTTTAAAAAATAATAACCTACGCTATTATAAAAGTGAGTTTGTAAGTCGTGATACCTCGTTGAAAAACAAACGCGAATTAACCTTTTTAGCTACAGAACTATTATGCATCAAAGAAGATTGTTATACAGCGTTTCCTTCAAAAGAAAAATGGTTCAAAGCTTTTACTAGTAAAACGGCACAATTTATTGTGATCTATGATGAAGTGCGTATTGAAGATAGTTTCGAAATCATTGAAGCTTTACATACTCAAAAAACAAACGACAACCCTGTAAAAGTATATGTATTCAGCCATGGACAATATCCTTTCACGGAAGACTTTGAAGAGGTCTTGCCATTAATTACCCTTTGTGCCTTACCAGATGCTATTTACAAAGCGTATCAAAATGTGTTGCCTAAAAAGAAACGTGAAGTTGTTCCTGTGTTAGAGGAAGATGCAGTAGGCGAAGAAGAAAATTTGTTCAATCAAGACGCCCATTAAAATGTTAAATTCTTAAAAAAATGAATTTATATTATAAATACATAAAAAATAGTTGTACTTTTGCCGGTAATAATACCTGCCATGCCTCTCTACGATGCACACTTTGGCAGGTTTTCGATTTTTATACTGTATCCTTAAATCTTACAAGCCATGCAGTATAAAAAAGCACCCATCACCATTACCGAACAAATAGAAAAATTACAAGCTAGAGGGCTTGAGATTGCTAATCCAGAAAAAGCATCACACTATTTGTCTAACATAAGCTATTATCGTTTACGTGCCTACACCTATCCATTTCAAGATAACGATAAAGAAAATCAACCCTTTAACAGAAAAATATCATTTGATGATATCATCCATTTATACGTTTTTGATAGGCAATTACGCTTGTTGATTTTTAATGCTATCGAAAAAATTGAGGTATCCTTCAGAACACAAATTATCTATCAATATGCTTTGGTTCATGGAAGTCATTGGCATTTAAAACCTGAATTGTATAACAACACGGTTTACTTTGCTGAACATATAGCCAGTTTAGAAAAAGAAATAGACCGTAGTAATGAAACGTTTATAAAACATTACAAAAATAAATATACAAAACCTACAAGTCCGCCAAGCTGGATGAGTCTAGAGGTTAGCAGTATGGGATTACTTTCCAAACTATTTAAGAATTTAAAAAAAGATGCTACTAAAAATAGTGTGGCTACTTATTATGGTTTAAAAGATGTAGATGTGTTATGCAACTGGATGTTTTGTTTCAGTATTTTAAGAAATACATGTGCACATCATGGTAGGGTTTGGAACCGTAGGTTACCAGAAATAACCATTCCCAAAAAAACGGTACAGCTGTATGTAGAAAACAAAACTTTTTACACAAATAAAACCTATGCTATACTTTGTAATATTATGTATATACTAAACAATATTAGTCCAAATCATAACTTTAAAGCAAATTTAGTAGCATTAATGAGTAATTGCCCTTTGGCACAAGAAAAAGAAATGGGTTTTCCAAAGAACTGGAAACAAGAACAATTTTGGAAGTAAATAATTTATGATACATTTAAAAAATTACCAAGAAGAAGCCGTAAACGACCTTACGAAAAACCTATATAAATTATTAAAAAGACCAGGTGCAAGACAAAATTTAATTTTCAAAGCACCCACAGGTTCAGGTAAAACTGTAATGATGGCATCATTACTTAACAAGTTTTGTGAAGAATTACCAGAACGCTATGAATTAGAAAAACGCAAAGCGGCTTTTATTTGGATAGCGCCTAACAAATTATACATTCAAAGTTACAACGCTATGAAAGGCTTTTTTGCCGAAATGCGTTCCATAAAACCTATTTTCTTTGAAGATGTTTCTAACGATGAATTACTACCAAACGAAGTGTTGTTTGTAAATTGGGAAAGCATCAATAAAGAGAAAAACACGATGATTAAAGAAAATGAAACCAATAAAAATCTTTATAGTTTCATTAATAAAGCCAAATTAAACGATACAGAAATCATTGTTATTATAGACGAAGAACACATGTTTGCGAATACAAAAACAGCAAAACGTGCCAATGAAGTATTACAAAAAATATATCCAAAAGTAGAAATTAGAGTATCGGCAACACCTACAACTAATAGTGATTACAGAACTTTGGTAGAGCGTCAAGACGTTATTGCAGAAGAAATGATTAAAGAAGGAATTATTTTAAATCCAGCTTTAGATACCATACAACAACAAGGGCGTTCATTAGAAGAAATTTTATTAGAGCAAGCGTTAGCAAAAAGAGAAGAATTACGTCAAGCCTATGAAAATTTAGGTGTAAAAATAAATCCTTTATTGTTAATCCAGTTACCAAACGATTCTAGTGATAACAACACAGCCGATGATGAAAAATATATCGATGTGGTGTTACAAAATTTAGAAGTAAAATACAATATTACTGTTAGCAATAATAAACTAGCCGTTTGGTTATCAGGCAGAAAAGACAATGTAGCCGATATTGAAAAACCAGATAATATGGTGGAAGTATTATTATTCAAACAAGCCATAGCTTTAGGTTGGGATTGTCCTCGTGCAGGAGTTCTTTTAATTTTTAGAGAATTAAAAAGTACCACATTCACGATTCAAACGGTAGGTAGAATTTTGCGTATGCCGGAACAGAAGCATTATCCTAATCCATTATTAAATCAAGGATATGTTTTTACCAATTTAAGTAAAAATCAAATAGAAATAGTTCAAGATGATATGAGTTATATCACCATGAACAAGGCTCGTAGAATAGAAAACTACTTGCCAGTTCATTTAGATTCTACTTACATCAATACTCGTATTGTTCGAAATCGTTTAGGGGCAAAATTTAGAACTGCCTTGTATGAAATTGCAGAATTAAATTGGGAAGTAAAAAGAGAAATAGGTTCAGACCATTTTTTCGAAACCAATAAGCAATTACTAAAAAAGCGATTCATCAACACGGATATCAATACCATAGAAATTGTAATTCCTGAAAATGTATTACTAACTGGTGAAGTAGAAACACAATTAGTTACAGAAACAGCTCGTTTTGCCAAAACGCCTAGTGAATTAGCGCGTTTGTTTAGAGATTTTTGTCGTTCATTAACGGCTCCTTATGCAGCGGTCGATAGTACTCCTGTTTTAGAAGGAGCTATGAAATATTTCTTTGAAGATTATTTTGGTATCATCGAGTATGATGCTATTAAAATAATGTTGTTTAACGATAACCAACCTATTTTCATCGAGTTAATTGAAAAAGCAAAGGAGCGTTATCAAGAAATGCAAGAAGAAAAAGCAAACAAAGCCACAAAAGATATTCAAAATTACAAATGGGAAGTTCCTGTTGAAAGAATCTACAATGAATTATATGATGAAAAAGAGAATGTAGAAAAACATGCATTAGAACCTTTTTATGAATACAAAAGAGCTTCTTCTCCTGAAGTAAGATTTGCTGCATATTTAGAAGAACAAAAAGAAAATCTACATTGGTGGTATAAAAATGGAGAAAAAGCAAAAGAGCACTTTGCTGTACCTTATGAGGATTATCTAGGCAAACAAAGTTTGTTTTATGTTGATTTTGTGATACTAAATAAAACGGGGATTACTTGTTTATTCGATACCAAAACAGCAGGTAGCGACCCAGCCAATGCCCATTTAAAACACAATGCACTAATAGATTTTATTGCAGAAAGAAATGAAAAAGGCCATAAAACAATTGGAGGAATCTTAATTCCTAAAGATAATAATGGAACAACAACTTGGTGGTATTGCAAAAACAAAATCACCAATACAAAAGATACGAACGGTTGGGATAGATTTGACCCTGTTAACGCATAAGAATAACATTTATATACTAATCACTGTAATTTAAATTGTTATGGGGTTTAGAAACTCATGTTAAAAAAAACGAAAAAAGTTAACACGTTTAAAAGTTCATGTTAAAAAAACAGCAAAAAGCTAACAAGAATCTAAAGTTAAAAATATAAGTTTATGATAAACAAAGGTTTAGATACAGCATTCATTCACTACGGCATCCGTAAAGAAGATATGGATATCATTCAAAATCTAACAGAAGTACAAGGCTTAGATTTTGAATGGTTACAAGAAAATATATTAAAAGAATTCCACAATCTAAAAATCAATAACGAAGATATTGACAGTAAAAAGATTGAAAAAATCATCGAAAAGGCGTTAAACAAAATATAAGGATTATGCTAATTACCAGAATTATTGCCAAAAACTTTAAAACCTATCGCGAACTCGATTTAGACTTAACGGTAAACGAAGAGCAGCCTATTATTTTAATTGGTGGTGAAAATGGTGGTGGTAAAACCACCTTGTTTCAAGCCATTTACTATGCCCTTTACGGTTTAAAAGTGAAAGACTTTGAACACTTCAACAAATTACAAAACGCTGGAGAAAGAGCAAAAAATGAAGGAAATAGTTCTAATAAAATCGAACTTGAAATTCACTTCACGGGTAAAGTGCTTCATAATGATTACAAATACATCATCAAGCGTTTATATACCATCAATGCGCAAAACAGCCCAGTTGAAGCAGTAACACTAAATCTTAATGGCGATGTGTTTCAATATGGTACAGCAACGCCTCATGCAGAAAGAGTAAAAAAAGAAGCCGAAGTAAATAAAATCATTAAAGCCAATCTACCACAAGAATTGAGTAAATATTTCTTGTTTGATGCTATGGAAGCAGGTAATTTATTAAAAGACGAATACCTGAACAGAGTCATCAAAGAAAATATTGAAAACGTAATGGGTTTCAATAAATACATTCAATTAGGCAATGCAACTAATATTTTAACACAAGACTACATTGCACAAGGTATTGAAATTGAAGAAGAACGTAATCAATACAAAAATCTATTAGAAGAAAAGAAGAAAATTGAAGAATTAATAGTAGCAACCAACACGCATTACGAACGTGCGTTAAGCTATTCGTTAAGTCAAAAGGAGTTCTATGAAAGTGCTAAAGAAGGTAAAAATCTACAAGCAAATATCAAAGAGCAAATACAACTAGTAGAAAGAAAAATAGAAGACATTCTCAACAGAGAAACATTATTTATAGAACAATCGGAAAGATTCTTAAATGATATAGAAATTCAGGTATTTATACCTAAACTCATTTCCATCATTCAGAACGAAATTGAGTTAGTTTTAGCTGAAAAAAGTCAAAAAAACAATAATGATTTTATTGAACCAGAGCATATTACTAAAATTTCAGAAAAAGTAATAGCATTCTTAAAAGAAAACAATTTAATAGAATCAGAACTAACAAACGAACAAAAAGGATTACTTAAAGAATACATCATAAAAAAATCAAATCAAGACAATACCAAAGCCGATTATGATTTTATCGATAAAAACGATGTAACTAATTTGGAACAATTACTGGGTTGGTCTAGTATCAATCAATTTACCATAATAGAACAGCAAAAAGAAAGTTTGGAAAAAGAACTAGCTACTTTACCAAATTTAAAAATTCAGTTGTTAGATTTAAGAAAAAGTGATGTTGGCGGTGGCGATGAAATCATTCAAAGCTTCGAAGCAAACGAACTCAAAATAAAAGAGCACAAAGAAACCATCAAAGGCTACAAATCCGATATTGAAAAACTAGATGCTAAAATCAAAAAATTCGACTTATCAGATGAAGAAGTTCCTAATCCAAAATTGGAATTGCTTAAAAAATTAGGGCCATTATTTACCAAAGTATCAAACGCATTATTGGTTAACAAAAAGTCACGTATTGAAGAAGCCATGAAAAATGACTTAAACACAACATTAGTGGCTTATGAAAATCAAATTGATCGTGTTGAACTGTCGGAAGATTTAAGTAATCTTTCATTCAAAATTTACCACAAAGCAGGTAACGAAATCTATTTAGAGGAATTAAATGCAGCATCTAAACAAATTATTATCCAGGTACTTTTAAAATCATTACATTATTTCGGAGACTATAATCCACCTGTAATGATTGATACAGTAATGGGATATTTAGATGAAAGTAGTAGAGCTTCTCTTTTAGAAAACTATTTCCCTAAGTTATCACATCAAACTATTTTGTTAAGTACCGATAGCGAAATAAGAAAACATATCGATTTAGAAAAAATTGAAAATTTTATTGCAAAAAAATTCACATTAGTTCGCGATAAAGAAAATCAATTAACAGAAGTAGTTGAAGGGTATTTCCCAAATTAATACTAGGAAGTTATGGCAGCAATAGAAACAGGTTTAAGACAAGCGGAAGCACTAAATTCAAAAATGAATGATTTGCGTGAACGTTTAGAAAGATATATCAATTTAAAACACTATACAGACAATCATAAAAACGTGACCCCTAAAGGTAATGCTAAATTGATGCGTATGTGTTTAATCGCAGGTTTGTCCGACACAGAAAAAAGAACAAAAGACGATTTGAACATGCAAATGTCTTCAAATAGTATTCACCCAACGCTATTTACAGTTCACAATTTAAACGGAATACTAGCATCGTTAATCAAATTAAGATACCACGATTTAGATATCAATTGGGAAGATAATATCTCAAAAAGTAAAGTGGTAAATGCAGAAATATTTAGAGGGTTTGACATTCTGATGAAAGGTGACACTTTACATGATTGGTTAAAAGTAAGTACCGCAGCGTCTATAAAAGCAGGTCAAATTCCATTCTTAAATTTAAATATCGGTAGTTATGATGGCGACATCAATGCCTATTTAGATATGAATAGTAAAAATGTAACCAATACACAAATTTTGGTAGCAGGTACTACAGGTTCTGGAAAATCAAATTTATTAGCGGTATTAATGAACGAAATGCGTTCACTATCTGTGGAAAGTAATTATCCAGTAAACTTCCTATTCTTTGACTACAAAGGAGAGTTTTCAGACATGGCAAACAACGATTGGTTACGTCATTTTGAAGTAGACCGTTCGGCTATTTTAGACCCAATGGTAGAACCTTTACCTTTTACACCTTTCAAAAATTTTGTAGGCAAAACACAAAATGAAATCAACCTATACTCAACAGAATTAGCCAATGCTTTGTTATCAATAGACAGAGCAACTATTAGTGCTAATATGAGTGAAAGACTTTCATCAGCAATTATTAATGCATATAAAGACACTAAAGGAAAACCTATCAACTTTACCCAAATAATCGAAAGCTATACAGAACTTCAACCTGAAAAAGACAGAGAAAAAACCGACAGTGTAAAAGCAGTTTTAAGTCAATTAGAACGTTCCAATTTGTTTTCAAACGAAGATCGTATCGACTTAATCGGAAACAGCTTCATTGTAAAAATGGACAAATTTCCAAACGATGGCCCAATTGGTAAAGCCATAGTATATTTTATAGTTTCTAAACTAAATGCTATATATGAAAACCTACCTGTACAAGCCAATGACAAAGAAAAAGTAGAGCTGCGACACTTCACCATCATTGATGAAGCACATTACATGTTAGGCTTTGACAACAAACCACTTCGCGATTTAATAGCTGTAGGTCGTAACAAAGGCATGAGTATCATACTTGCAACCCAAAACATGGATGCATATAAAAGTAAATTCTTTGATTTCTATGCAAACGCCCAATATCCATTAATAATGAAACAACAATCCATCAATGATGGAGTACTAAAAGACATGTATGGAGTATCGGGAAGTGAATTAGTAGAAATAAAACAAGCCATTGCAGGCCTTCAAAAAGGAGAACTCATCATCAAAAACAACGATGCCATTCTAATGGGATTAGGTAAAAAATATAAGAAAATTAAGGTTAGGCACTTAATCTAAAATACCAGAAAAAATAAATAATCTGAATATATAAAATGATTGAAAGAGAAACAGATAAAAAAATATTACAATTAAAAAAATATTTTGAGTATGCTGAAATGCGTTTAGCAATTCATGAAGCTGCACATGTTGTCATAACATATTTAGTTGGACATTCTTGTTTATATATGCAAACTGGACTTCAAAGAAATGTAAGTTTAAAGAACAATATTATACAAATAGACGCACAAAGCATTTCTCAAATCCGTAGTATCTTTCCTGTGCATCTTGATAAAGCATTACAATTGTTTACTGTTGGTTATAATCTACAAAGTACTTCCATAACATTAGGGATAAGTCAAAAAATTATATACACTGAAATCAAAAAACACATACTGGTTTTAACTGCAGGATATGTTGCTGAAAAATATTTTTATGATACAATTTGGTATTGGAAATTAAGACAAACACCTAAGAAGTATTCTATGGACTTAACACCTTCTGATTTAAGGCATGACCTAACAAAAATCAGATTTTTATCTGGTCATATTCAAATGAATGTTCAGCAGCAAGCTGAATATAAAAAAATAGTGAGAAGAATACTTAAAAATAGAATTGTAAAAAACACATGTTTTAATTTAGCAAATGAATGCTTGAAAAAAACTAAGATTAATCAACATGAAATTGAAAATATTTTGAAAGAATCAGGTTTTGAAAAAATTAGAGAAGATTTGTTTAATTCAATAATGTCAAAATTGTAAAGTTATAAATCAAAAATTTGCTTATAAACAATATAAATAAAACTCTACCATAAAAAATAAATTTTAATTGAGAACTTTGGAAATAGTGGTTTTGGTTAGTTTTTTTTTATCGAAAGAAAAAGTATAATATCGTTTTGAAGCAAACAATCAATTACAAACTTCATAAAAATATTTGGATATAATAATAGCTTTGTAATAATTAGAAAAGTCAAAAAATAAGCTTTGTATTTTCAAAAATAGAGCTATTTTCAAATCAATCAACATTTAGAAAAAATGAAAAACAGAGGTTCAGAATGGAGAAAATGGGATTTACACGTTCATACAAAAGGAACTAATAAAAATGATCAATTTAGCTCTGACTCCACAGAAAGTTTTTTTGAGTTTTTTTTCAGAAAGGCTATAGAAAAAAACATAAAAGCAATTGGTATAACCGATTATTTTTCAATAGATAACTATCATAAAACTATTAATTATGTTTCTTTAGTTGAATCAAAATTAAAAGCTGATGGTAGTAAAATTTTTAATGATTCAGAAATTAATTTTATTAAAAATATTTTTATTTTCCCTAATGTTGAATTGAGAATGATGCCTTCAACTGGAGTAGGGAAACTTATAAATATTCATTGCATGTTTAATCCAGAATATGTTTCTCAATTAGAAAATGATTTTTTTGGGTCAATAGAAAATCAAGATAGATTTAAAATGAATCGACAAGGCTTAATAGATTATGGTAAGTCATTAAAACCTAATTTGATAGATGAAAATACTTTATATAAAGAAGGAATAAACAATTTTGTAATAAATCCGATTGATATAAAAAATTTAATTGATAAAAATTCAAATTTTAAAAAAAATTCAATAATTGTAGTGAGTAACTCAAATAATGATGGCAATTCGGGTTTACAAAAACATTATGATTTATTTGAAAATGAAGCAGGTTCATTAGATGGAGTAAGAAGAACTATTTATAATATTTCTGATGCAATTTTTTCAACTAACCAAAAAGATATTCAATATTTTTTAGGAAAACGATTAGATGATAAAGAAGGTGTTACAGAAGAAGAAAAAACTAGAGAAAGAGAACAAGTGGTTTTAGAAAGAGGTTCTTTAAAATCTTGTTTAGTAGGTAGTGATGCACATAAAGAAGATGATTTGTTTACTAGATTCACTTGGATAAAATCAGATTTAAATTTTCAAGGACTAAAACAAATAATATATGAACCTGAACAGCGAGTAAAGATTCAAGTCGAGGAACCAGATTTTAAAGAAGATAAACTAGTAATTGATGAAGTTAAATTTATTTCATCTGACAATACATTTTCTTCTGAACCAATAAAATTCAATCGAAATCTAAATGTTATTATTGGCGGAAAATCATCAGGAAAATCAATTTTACTTTACAACATAGCCAAAACATTATTGGCAGATAGAAAAATTTTAAAAAACGAAAATCGACCTTTTAACTATAGATATGAATTCGGAAATGAATTTGATTTTCAAGTTAAAATATTATCTGGTAATACTCAATCTATAAATAGGAATGATAACGACCCTAGTATTCTATCTGAGATAAAATATATACCACAAAATTATCTTTCAAAATTGGCAGAGCCTGAAAATAAAAAAGGTAATGACCTTTTAAAGTTGGTAAGAGGATTATTATTAGAAGACGAAGAATACAAGAATAAATATCAAGAATTTTTAAATAAAGTTAAGTCGAATGATATTAATAGAGAATCACTCATAAATAACTATTTCGAAATTCAGAATAAAATTGTAGAATTAAAAAAGGATTTAATTTCAAAAGGGAACGAGGATGTTTTAGATACTAGTATCAAAACGAATGAGGCTAAAATAAAAAAGCTAAAAGAGGATATTGGTTTAACAGAAGCACAAATTTTGGAATATAACACCTACAATAATGAGTTAGAACAGATTGAAATAGAGATTAGAAAAATTAGATCCGATTATTCTAAAATAAATTCCTTTCATACTGATGCTAAAAATATTCTTAATGAGTTGGTTCAGAAAAAAGCGATGGTATTAAATTCTCTTGAAGACGAATCCATTAAAAAATATTTTGAAACAGATATGAATATTATAAATCAATCTTTAGCTTCTATCGAAAGTTCTATGGAAGAGGTCAAACTAGATTCAGAAAGAAAATTTATTAGTGATAATATTTTTAAACAGAATTTTTCTGATAAAAGCAAAAGAAAACAAGCATTAGATAAATTATTACAACCATTTGTTAAAAATCAAGAGATAAAAAAACAAATAACCGATATTGAAAAGTTAGTTATCGATGATAAGCAAAAGTTGAGTGTAATAAATCAGTTTAAAAAAGATATAAAGAGTAATGAAGATGCTTTAGAATATGAAAAAGAAAAAATATTCACTACTTACATTGAAAACTTTAATGAGTATAAGAATATTATATCTGAATTGGAAGAAAGAACTAAATTGTTAGAAAATGACAATTTAAAAATTATTGGTATTCCTAAATTCAATTTTCCTAAATTTAAAAATAAAATTATTGAAATAAGTGATGGAAGAGTAGCATCTTATAAAATTTATCCCATTTTTGATGAAGATAAAACGGCGACTTCTGATTTTGATTTAGATGTTTTTATAGTTGAATTGAAAAAAGTTTTTAACTCAATGGTAGAAACAAAAGATTATTCTTTTAATTCTAAAAACGATATTAAAAATGCAATTAAAATTTTATTGGATGATTATTTCTTTGATTATTGGGAAGTAATTTATGATAATGATACACTAACTAAAATGTCAACTGGTAAGGCAAGCTTTGTTATTCTAATGCTTATAGTTGGTTTAAGTAAATCAAAAGCACCAATCTTAATCGACCAACCAGAGGATAACTTAGACAATCGTTCAATCACAAAAGATTTAGTTGAATACTTAAGAAATAAAAAATTAGAAAGGCAAATTATTTTAGTTACACATAATCCAAATGTTGTTGTAAATTCCGATGCAGAAAATGTCATTGTATCAAATCAGAAAGGGCAAAATGATAAAGTAACTACAAGTCCTTTTCAGTTTGATTATATAAATGGCTCTATTGAAAATACAAAACCTTTTGACAAATTAGAAACAGATTTATTGAAAAGCATGGGAATAAGAGAACACATCGCTGATATAGTAGAAGGTGGTAAAGAAGCTTTTAGAAAAAGAGAAAAAAAATACGGTTTTTAAATCTAGTAAAGATTTTGATAAAAGACATTATCTCATTCAGCTGCACAAAAACCGTCTTTAGTCCAAGTATTCCTAAAGCCACTTCTTTGCTTGCTTCATTTCACTAATTTTAAATAATTTTCTAATAGTAAACTTTTTTAATTTAATAACTTATGGAAATTGAAATTCTTATAACACAAGACAGATACAATAATAATACTAGTTCATTTGGTTCCTGTTTTGCCAATTTAATCAATAACGAATCTAGCTTAAAAAAATTAATAGAGGAAAATCCTAACGAAATTGCAATACTTATAAAGTATGAATTTAATGAAGGTATAGAACAAATAATTCCAAATCATCTTACTATTAATAAAGATTTGGCATTAAGATTAAGCTTGTTAGATAGCTTAGATTGTTCATGTTTAGAAACTAAAAGTACTTTAGGTGAAGTATTAAAAAACATAATGATTGATAATTTCCAATTAGTAGTAACCAGAAAACATTGGAGTGATACAAATAAATTGATATTTTTCTTTGATGCTGTAGAATTTGGTTGTGTTGATGATTTTATTGATAAAAGAACAAAAAACAATAAATCTCAAAAAGCATCTTAAAAAAAACGATTTATTTTTTGTGCATATCAATAGATTAATAATTAAATAGGAACGCTTCGCTGAAGTAGTTTCACCCACCCAGTCCAACGCTCCCCACCGCACTAGTGGTATTTTGTGTGTTTTTAGCACTTGTTTTACCCAAAGTAAGTCAATAAAAAAAGGCTCCC
>NZ_DITB01000099.1 GCF_002422095.1 Flavobacterium sp. UBA6195 | reverse complement strand
TCCACTTTTTGCTGACGATTTACAGAACTGGGTAATTATAAAAAAGAGTTGCTCACCATTTACAATTCAGTTTCAAACCAATTGGATTATGATAAGATGTCTAAGAGTATTGATGATGTTGTTAATCTAGAAACAAAAGCTATTTATACCCATCTATCAAGAATTAAATCAGCTTTTTATAAAATTATGGATGCTTCTTTTGCTAAATATTATATAGTGTCAGGTTCAGGGGAAGAAGACAGAAAAGTTTTATTTGAAACAAAAGATATTATTTGGAATAATTATGACCAATTAACACCTGATACGTTCTAAAACTTCACTTGCAAATTTGCAACTCCTATAAACCCTTATATTTCAGAACTACATTTGTAAAACAATTTTGTGTTATGGCATAAATCAACTTATTTACAATGGAAGATGTTATTTTAAATCAATTTTGTATTGGGGAAGAGTTTGCTTTACATGAATTTGAGTTGGAATTTTTAGAAACCAAAACAGATAAAAATGGAATAAATTATGACTACTATAGGTTTAAAGGAAAACTACCTGATAAAAAAATAAAAGAGATTGTGTTAGCCTACAACTGCGATGTTTTAAGAGGAATTTTTGTTACTCTTAGAAGTTAAAAAGTTCAATAATGTTAATTTCTAGAGCAGAAGCAACTTTTTCTAAAGTAGAAATTGTTGGATTGACCTTACCAGCTTCAAGTCTGGACATGTTACTTTTTTCAAAGTTACATTTAGCAGCCAGATCCTGCTGAGATAAGCCTTTAAGCTCTCTAATTCTTTGGATTTGCAATCCTACTTTGACCTGAATTTTAGAGTCTGACATTGAACTTTTTGAGTTGTATTATTTGATAACTCAAAAATTGTTCTATTTTTGTTTAAAATGGTTATCATTAATGATAACTATATTATTTTTAAGAATACGGAAATCCGTAAGGATATTAAATATAAATAAATTAATTATGCATTTAAAATTTAGAAAATTATGAAAAAATTATTTTTACTGACATTAATAGGATTAATATTTAATGTCAATAGTGCTTTTGTTTCTCCAGAAACAATAGAATTAAAATGTATCCTTGAAACAAACTTAATGAAATCTGAATTTTCAAAAGGATGGGATGAAGGCTATTGTGAAGGATGGAAAGATGTAAAAGGTAAAAATGCTATATGTCCTATTTCGCCAATTGCTCCTATTCCTCCTATAGGTTGCACTAATAATAGTTATAAATGTGGGTATAATTTAGGCTTTAAAGCAGGATACAAAGCCGCTTCTAAATAAAAATCAAATGAAACATATATTAATAATACTAACTATATTTTATTTTTCTCCAATTTCAACAATTGCACAAGAAATAAAAATAAAAACTAGCTACACTAAATTAGAAGAAGGAAGTGTTGGACCAGAAGAGTTTGAATTTAATTTTTCAGATGGTTGGTTATTAAAAAAAGACCTATATAATGGTTATTATGATAGTTACCCATCAATTATTGATGATAGCTTTTATGATGAAAGTGGGTTTTATTGCATTACTTTTTCACCTGTTAGTTATATAAAAAGCAACCCCTTAGAATGGTCAAATAATTATAATGGAGACATGCGATTATATAAAATTGTATATAATGAAAGAGGTGGACAAGTACTCTATATATTAGAAATAAAAGGCAGAAATAAATCAAATTCTAGATCTAAATATTATTTAACAGAACTAGGAAAAAAAACATTTAAAAATTACTAATGAAAACATTGAAATTATTATTAACATCACTGTTATTAATGCTGGGATTTTTATCCCATTCTCAATCTTATGAACTTACAGAAACAAAATTTGATGTAGAGAGTATTATTTTAAATTCTACTTCACTTACACAAATTATGGCTAAAATTAATTTTTCATTTGAACAAAAAGGGGAAAAAAAATTAAGTGATAATGGTGCTTATGTAACTGTTCAATATAAAAATGAGAGTTTAATAACTCCACTTGTTACTTATACAGTACAGGGTGAAGTTGCACAAATAATTTTTCTTATGCCTAAAAACAACTCTAATTCAATTGGTAAAGAGTTGATAAGAAAATATGGAACAAAAACTGTAAATGGAGAGGAAGTAATTCAAAGAGGCTATCTAACTTATGATATCAGATCTGATGGAGATGTTGGAATTTTAGTAATAAAATAAAAAAATACAGCAACATAACAATTAAAAATTATGAAATCAATTTTAAAAATTATAATTATTTCATTTTTTGGAATTCAAATTCTTTATTCACAAGAAAAAGATACCAAAATCACATATAAAGGAGGAGAAGCATATTTTATCTACCAAGATGCAAAAACATTAAAAATCATAAATAAAGTGCCATTTGCAAAGGTTAGAGATATTTATTATGATACTTTTTATAAAATGTATATTTTTCTATTATCAACTCCTGAAGGAGCTACCGGCTTCACATTAAAATTTGTTAGAGTGAATAAAATGTTTCCAGATGAACAAATAATGATAGATTCTAATAATAACTATGAATGGAGTGTTAAAGATCATTTAGAAAAACTTGGTAAACTTTGGGTTATAGGATTAAAAGAAAAAGATGGAATTTTACAAACAATTTATTTTGAAAATGTTACAAAATAGCCAAAAAATTCATTTAAAAAAGCTGACATATACAATACTAAAATAATATATTTATATTTTTTTGATGAAATATAATTTTAATCCATATTTGAGAATCCTAGATGAAATAACCCCCACATCAACAGATATCCCAAAAAAACAGGAATATGTAGCTTGGTATAAAAGGCATTTTAAAACTATAGAGCAACAGCCATACAGTGATTTCTGTATGCAAGAGTTAATCTGGTCTTTTCATGAATTTAAAGTTTTAGTTGAGTTTTTAGATCATGAACAAACCATAATTGAAGCCAATAATAGATACAAACTCTTAGACCATGAAAATGATGAAGAGGTCATAGAATGGCTGACAGATTATGAAAATGTATATCAATACGCAGAACATTTTTATTGTAAGTATTTTGAATGGGAAGAGGAAAAAATAGAAGGAGATAAAATAGTTGTGTCAAAAGAATTAGGAATTAAAATTGAACTTAGTGATTTCAAAGAATTTATTGTTCTTGAAGAAACTTTTAATCCTTCAATAAATAAGTATAAAAACAAGTTTTGTACAGATGAATAAAAGCCTTTTAATAACTCTTTACAAGCCATGATAGAATTTCATCAGTCACAAAATAATTTTAAATCATGAACCAACTCCAAGCCTTTATATACTTTTTAAAACGTATGGATATTGTCATGTTAGATGAAATCTTAACTGATGATATTTCTTATTGTGGTACTACAAAAGCTTTGTTTTTGGAAAAGCTACAAGACATCTTTGTTTGGAATAGGTTTTTAGAAAATCAAACCTTACCTTTAAAGTGGTCAGATACCAACACTAATCATCTTAAATTTTTTTGTTGGACACAAGATGAATATGAAAACACATTTTTAGTTACATCAAAAGCAAATGGAGACATTATTTCATTTATTAACAAAAGACCACATTTTGGACATCATAACTCTGCCTTTAGAATTTATGAAGATGAAGAAATCGGTTTTGTAAAAAGTACAGAATTTATCATGCTTCAACATCATTGCAAAACTGCAATTGAAGAAATGACAGATGTTCTGTATACTACTGAGTTAATTGTAAATTGGGTAAATAAATATGAGCCCTTTTATCTTGAAATAAAGAATCAAGATGATGAATGTAAATACATTAACTTTAAATATATAGAAGAGTTTTATGAGTTATGGGAGTCAAAATCATATGAAGAAGACCTCATATTAAAATACAAAGACGCTGAAACAGCAGTTTTAGAATTTAATAAAATTGAAATTAGTGATTGGTTAGACAAATATCACAATTTGTATTTTTGTGTTTTAATGCCCTCTAATTCATTAGCAGAATTTGTGTGTGATAAAGAATACAGATATAAACTAGGTAATAGAGAGTACAAGTCAAAAGAGCTGTATTATGTGGAAAAGTTTACTGATTTGTATTTTACTTCTAATCATAAGTAAAAAAACTAGTTTTTGTAATAATTTATAATACTAGTTGTACAATTTATTTGTCAAGGTTTTAAATCAAAAAAACATTCAGAAATGTCAAAATTCAATGAACAAATTCAACGTATTTTATGGTGGCTATGTGCAATTAGCATACTATGTTACATCTCATATTACTTTTACAAATCATCAAATCCAATTGGTGTTTTAGAATATTTATGGCTTGGAGTTAAAAGCATATTTACCACTATTTTAAGCCTGTTAATTCTTATGTCAATTATAGATTTTCTGTCTATTCTTTTAGAAAGAAAATATTATAAAGCTAATATTACATCTAGTAAAATGAACAATTTAAAAATAGAATTAAAAGAGCTTGAAAAAAAATACAATCAAATAAAAAATAGAACAGATGAATATAAAAGACACAATTTAAGAAATGATGAAGTAAAAAAGTTAGTTTATAAAAAGTTAGTTGAAAAAGAAAAAGAAATTCAATACATTACTGATGAAAATATTAGCTTTTATATAAAAGACAAACTGAATTTACATTTTTTTTCAGAAGGAGTAAACAAATTAGGTTGTTTAGGTATTGGTTACTTTATGTATTTTATAATATTAATTGTCAATACCCCTAAGAGATTTTTTGAGATATACGAGTTTGTAGAAACAAGAAATTGGTTTGCTTTTTCAATAATATTAATTGCTGGGATTTCAATATTTGTTTACAAATTAATACGCCCTCATAAAGTGGTAAAATTTATTACAAGTTGGATTTTTTCTATAGCAATATTGACAGTTTTTCTTTATTTTTCAAAACCAAGTTATATAGATATTTACACTATTGATGAATTATTGTGGGCTGTTGGATGTTTAGGATTTATATCTTCATTATCCATTTTAACTGCGAAAGCATTTGAATAATAATTGAGTCATTCTATGGATAAAGTAAACACAATAAATATCAATAGTATTGAAATAAAGAAAAAAATAGAAACATTTGAAAAACACCTGTGTTCATTTGAAAATCAGCCAAGTTATTTTTTAGTTTTAGCTAAACTTAAACTCAAGATTAAGGATGTTGAAGGTGCGCTACATTATTTGAATGAAGCTTGTAAACTCTTTCCAAAAGAGGAGTTTGTTTATGATATGAAAGCTAAAGTTTTATACGAAAAGAAAGATTATGATGGTGCCCTAATTAATCTCAACCAAGCTGTAGATATAAATCCGCAAAATGACTTGTATTATTTTAGAAGAGCAAAAGTTTTGTTCTGTCTAAAAATTTATTCTAAAGCAATTGAAGATTATTCTAAGGCAATTGAAATTAATAGCTCAAAAGACATTTACTTTTTTTACAGAGGATTGGCTAGTGGTTGTTTACAAGATTATTCTAGTGCAATTATAGATTTTAAAAAATCACTAGAATTAAATCCAGAAAGGAGAAAGTCAAAAAAGCTGTATTATGTAGAAAAGTTTACTGATTTGTATTTCACCTCTAACCATAGGTAAAAAGTGCATTAATATCCGAAAAAGGCATACAATTAGGAGTACAAGGAATAAATATTTCTTCTAAGAGTCTGATTAATTGTTGGTTATATATAGAATAATTAGTCCCGTCCAGACCGCCAGTAAAGAGGAAGCCTTTCGTAAAAGAAAGGCTTTTTTGCCCTCTTAAAATATTTAAAATAGTTGTGTTGTTTAGGTACGAAAGTACCAAAAGGTTTAGTAGTTAGACCAATGAAAAGCTTTGCATTTGATGCAGGGCTTTTTTGATTTTTATACTCCTCGTTAAAACCAAATTCCTCTATTCTGCCAAACCAACACAAAAAATAATCCAAAGAAAAGTAAACTTACTAAAAACTTAATAAACGTCCCTGCTAAGAATCCTAAGAACGATCCCGTAGCTGCTTTAAAAGCGCGCTTTCCTTCGTTTGAGTTGTAAGTGAGTTCGCCTATTAATGCGCCTAAAAAAGGGCCAATTAAAAATCCAAATGGTGGAAAAAACAAACCAATTACTAAACCTATATTGGTTCCCCAAATTCCATATTTACTGCCGCCAAAATATTTTGTGCCTTGTGCTGGAATTACATAGTCTAAAATGCCAATTACAACCGCAATTACTAAAGTAATACCCAGCAACCAATAATTGGTTTCCATTCCTTGGCAAAAATAAAGCATCAAAATCCCAACCCAACTAATAGGCGGGCCTGGTAAAGCAGGGAGTAGACTTCCAATAATTCCAACTATTATTAAAAGCAAACCTAATATCAATAAAAAGTATTCCATAAGATTTTAGTTATTGTCTAACAAATTTATAACTTTGTTTCTTTACGATGCATTAAAAATTCAAATAATGAAATTATTTTTGGGTTTATTTCTTTTATTTTCAATGGTTTCTTGTCAGTATTTCGAAAAAGAAGTGCCTAATGAGAAAGAGTTGCTAGAACAAGAATTGAAAAAAATCAATTGGGACGAAGTCGATGAATTTCCATCGGTTCTGCAATGCGATACGATTAAAGATGCGGAAATAAAAAGACAATGTTTCTTCGACTATATGGCGCAAACCATTCAAGAGCGAATAGGAATTGATACTTTGCGTTTTGAATATCCAGAAATCGACACCATCAACGTAAAAATTACAATAAATCCAGATTCGAGTTTACAATTTGAAACGCAATATCAAAATGACAGTATTCCCATAGCAGATAAAACCAAAATCGATAGTATTTTAAACTCAAGATTATCCGATTTTCCAAAAATAGAACCGGCAATAAAAAGAGGTGTAAAAGTAAAAACGCAATTTTTGCTTCCAGTGATTATTAAAATGGAGAAGTAATTTTATTTCTTAAAGTTTCTCCCTTTCCAATTATAGTTACCAAACAACGAATATACCGCTACCGAAACACTAAAAAACGGATACAACAAACTACTTGCTAACACATATTGTAATTTCGATTCGAAGAAATTAGCGGTTTTGTATATCAAAATAAAATCGATTAGGAATTTCAAAGCGACAAAAAGCATGAAAATGTTTTGATCCAATAAAAAACCTACCAACCAAAGAAGAAAACTCAATATCCAAGCCAAATTCCCACTAAAAACCACAATTGCTAACATCTTACCGTAAACAGAAGAATAACCTGTACTTTTCGAAGCCCAACGAACTCGTTGCTGAAACAATTCTGACCAAGTATCTACTGGTTTTGTTGCGACGATACTTTCTTTAGCCAATAAAAATCCAACTTTCTTCGGAGAAAATGAAACGGCTTTTTGAAGCAGAAAAACATCGTCTCCGCTAGCAATCGTTTCATTCCCTTGAAAACCGTTTAATTCCTTGAAAAATTGTTTTGAATAAGCAAAATTAGCGCCGTTACACATAAAAGGTTTTCCAATTCCAAAACTTCCAATCGTGGCGCCTTGTAAACTCAAAAAATCTAAATTCTGAAAAGCGGATAAAAAATCACTTTTCGGAATATAACAAACGCCAGAAGCTACTATTTTAACTTCATTTTCCTGAATATATTGATCGAAAGTCGTTAACCAATTTTTCTGAACCAAACAATCCGCATCAGTAGTAATAATCCAATCGTTTTTGGCAACTTGAATTGCGGTTTCAATCGCATCTTTCTTTGGCGAATTTGATTTACGAATGTTCTTTATCATTGGAATTCTAAATTCTAAATTCTGAATTCTAAATTCATCATCAGAATCATCATCTACTAAAATAATTTCAACCAATTCTTTCGGATAATTCAACAAAGAAATCGAATGCAATAAATTCGGAAGATTTTCTTTTTCGTTTCGAAACGGAACTACAATGGTAAAAGATGTTTTTGGGGTGAATTCCTTTTTCGAAAAGCGTTTCATGCGATTGAATCCATAAATCAGTTGCCCGATGAACAGGATGTAAATGAGAAAAACAATTCCGAGAATTAATTCCAGCATACGAATAATCTATTTTGAAGTATTCAACTTAAATCGCATTACATAATAACTTCCAATCACTACAGGTAAAACTACGTTTAAAAACCACATCAAGGTACTAATGAAAATTACAATCCATTCGTTAACACCATATTTCCCAAAGAAAAACATTGCGACACTTCCTTTTACAGCGAAATCCAAAAATTGAAAACTTGGTAACGAAGAAGCTAAAAAATAAACCGAAGCAATCGAGCTAATCAATGTTAAATAAGGTAAATCAACATCGAAAACCAAAAACAAAACATAATATTGATGCGAAAAAACTAAGTAACGACAAATGCCCAGGACAATATTTTTTCGATGAATCTTCTTCGGAATTTCGTTTATTTTGTGAAGTAATTTTTGAATGGAATACCCTTTAATTGTAATGTTTTTAGAAAGAACAGCAATTAAAAATAAGACAACGGCAATTCCAATAATCGCTAAAGCCCATTTCCAATATCCAATTAAAAACAATCCAAGAATTCCGAAAATAATTGTCAAAATCATTTGGATGCCGTTGCAAATTAAATTTAAAAATACCACTTTTTTGGTTTGTTCTTTTTTGAAAAACATGGCTTTTCCGGCATATTCGCCTAAACCATTTGGCGTGAAAATTCCAGCAGTTAAAGCGCCTAAAACTTGTTTACTCGCTTCACCAACCGAAATTGGTTTAATGAAATCAACTAAATTCTGCCACTTTAAAATTTCGAAATAACGATTCGCAACACTAAACAATAAAATGAATATGATAGTAATTATTGAAGTTTTTTCCAAAACCAAAGTCTGGAACTTACTCCATTCTAATTTCGAATTTCCAGCAATTTGGTCATAAATAAAATAAAACGCACCAATTACAATCAAAAGTTTGATGGTAAAAACAAGGAATTGCTTAGCTTTGTGAGGAATTGTAATCATTGGTACAAAGAAACGAAAACTTTGAACTTGAAACTTGAAACTTAAAACAAAATAATTGGTAAACGAACGCATCATATTAGGAATCGACCCGGGAACCACGATTATGGGTTTTGGATTAATCAAAGTAGTCAACAAGAAAATGGAATTTCTGCAGTTGAACGAACTTATTTTATCCAAATATGACAACCATTATCAGAAATTAAGAGTCATTTTTGAACGTACCATAGAATTAATCGACACGCACAATCCCGATGAAATTGCGATTGAAGCGCCTTTCTTTGGGAAAAATGTACAATCGATGTTAAAGTTAGGAAGAGCACAAGGCGTTGCCATGGCAGCCGGACTTTTAAGAGATATTCCAATTACTGAATACGAACCCAAGAAAATTAAAATGGCGATTACTGGAAACGGAAACGCCAGCAAGGAACAAGTTGCCAAAATGCTTCAACAATTATTAGGTTTAAAAGAATTACCAAAAAATCTTGACTCTACTGATGGTTTAGCAGCAGCTGTTTGTCATTTTTTCAATTCGGGAAGAGTAGAAGTGGGAAAAAGTTATTCGGGTTGGGATTCTTTTGTGAAACAGAATGAAGATAGAATAAAAAAATAGTGCTCAGTGCTCAGTTTTTAGTTTTCAGTATAATATCGTGTAAAAAAACAATATGAGATTTCAAGATTTATTAGCTTATAAAAAAGGATTTGATGTTGCAATGGAAGTTTTTGAAATATCAAAAAGTTTTCCAAAAGAAGAAACTTATTCTTTAACAGATCAGATTAGAAGAAGTTCAAGAAGTGTTACTATTACGATTGCAGAAGCCTATCGAAAAAGGGAATATCCAAAATATTTTCACAGCAAATTAACTGATGCTGATGCAGAAAATTCTGAAACACAAGGCTGGTTAGAATATGCTTTAGCTTGTAAATATATTACTCATGACACATTTGATTATTTGACTGAAAAATAAAAAGAAGTTGGAAGATTAATAAATTACATGATTTTAAACCCGGGAAAATTCGGTTCAAAATCTGAAAACTAAATACTACTTTATCATAGCACTGAACACTAAAACCTGAACACTGAGCACTTAAAATGAGCGGAATCTACATCCATATCCCTTTTTGCAAACAAGCTTGTCACTATTGCGATTTTCATTTTTCTACTAATTTGAAGAAGAAAGAGGAGATGGTTTTGGCATTGGCTAAAGAAATTCAATTGCGTAAAAACGAGTTTCAAGATGAGATTGTAGAAACGATTTATTTTGGCGGTGGAACGCCTTCGATATTACAGGTTGAAGATTTAAAATTTTTGATTGATGCAGTTTATAAAAATTATAAAGTAGTCGAAAATCCAGAAATTACGGTAGAAGCCAATCCAGATGATTTAACTGAAAACCGAATAATTGAACTCTCAAAAAATAAAGTCAATCGTTTATCAATCGGAATTCAATCGTTTTTTGAAGACGATTTGAAGATGATGAATCGTGCGCACAATGCTGAAGAAGCTAAAAAATGTTTGGAAACAGCAACACAATATTTCGATAATATTTCTATTGATTTGATTTACGGAATTCCCGAAATGAGTAACGAAAAATGGTTGCAAAATATAGAAACTGCTTTGTCTTTTGGAGTTCCGCATATTTCGAGTTACGCCTTAACGGTCGAGCCCAAAACGGCTTTGCATTCGTTTATTCAAAAAGGAATTATTCCACAACCTGATGATGAAGTGGCGCAAGAACATTTTCATATTTTGGTTGACAAACTTTCGGAAAACGGATTCATTCATTATGAATTATCGAACTTTGGAAAGGAAAACTATTTCTCCAAAAACAATTCTAGTTATTGGTTAGGTAAAAAATACATCGGAATTGGTCCGTCTGCTCACAGTTATGATGGAAAAAATAGAGGTTGGAATGTTTCGAATAATTCACTTTATATCAAATCCATTCAAGAAAATAAATTACCAATAGAAATTGAAACCTTAACCAAAACCGATTGTTACAACGAATATATCATGACGGGGTTGCGCACAATTTGGGGTGTTTCATTAGAAAGAGTCGAGCAAGAATTTGGTAAAACCTATTTAGATTATTTGAACCGTCAAGCAGCAAAATTCATAGAAGACCATTTGTTGTTTGTAGATGAAAACATTTTACGAACTACTAAAAAAGGAAAGTTTTTAAGCGATGGAATTGCCAGTGATTTATTTCTGTTGAATTTATAATTTTATTTCGATTGAAATAATTGTTCGGCTAAATTTAAAACACCCATGAAAAGGGTACTTCCAAATTCATCTGTTCCGCTGGGATTGAACGAATCAATTTTAGAATTAAACAACATGTTTTGTGGAATTAAATGGAATTCTTGTATTCAAATTGGCCATTATAAATCGAATAATTATCATTCATCATCGTGGTTCTATTGTAAATAGAAAAATCATTTTTTGTGTAGAAATTTAGTTGATTGAATGTGAAAAAATGTTTGTTCGAATTCAAATTAACATCGATTTTAATTGGTTGTAAAATCGGTTGAATCGTATCAGTTTTGGTTTGAGAAAACAAACAAAACGTAGATAAAAGCGATAAAATTATGAAAAATTTCTTCATTTTGTCTATCTTTAAAATCTGAATATCATTGTAAATTTAATCAATAATTGCTTTGAAAACAACAATCACTCACAATAATTCTACATTTCAAATCGACTTATCAAAACCGATTGATATTTCGATTCCACTAACCAATGACGATCAAAATCCAATTGCTTGGTATCAAAATGCCCCTGAAATCGAACCCGTAAAAATGGGCGATTGGATAGGAAAAGTTTCGGAAGGAAAATCATCTACTAATTTCAATAATATTTTTTTCAATCCGCACGCACATGGTACGCATACGGAATGTTTGGGACATATTACCCGCCATTTTTATTCAATAAATCAATGTTTGAAACAGTTTTTCTTTACTGCAGAATTGATTTCAGTGGAACCAAAAGTAGATGGAGAAGATTTAGTTATTACAAAAGAGCAAATTGAATCAGCATTGGGAGGAAATTCGCCAGAAGCAATCATCATCAGAACATTGCCAAATTCAGAAAGCAAAAAGCATCTGAATTATTCCAATACAAATCCTCCTTATTTGGAAGAAGCTGCTGCGATTTTTATTAAAGAAAAAGGAATTCAACATTTGCTTGTCGATTTGCCAAGTGTCGACAAAGAACACGACGAAGGAAAATTATTAGCACATAAATCGTTTTGGAATGTAAAAGATGTGAATCAAGTCAATCAAGATGCTCGATTCAATTGTACGATTACGGAAATGATTTACGTTAATGAAGAAATAAAAGACGGGAGTTATTTATTGAATTTACAATTCGCTTCGTTTGAAAATGATGCTTCACCATCAAAACCTATTTTGTATAAAATTGAAAAGTAATCATCAAAATGGACATCCAACAACTATACGAATTCTGCCAATTTAAAAAAGGTGTCACTGAACATTTTCCGTTTGATGAAGATACCTTGGTTTTTAAAGTAGGTGGAAAAATGTTTTGCCTAACCTCATTATCCGAATGGGAAAAAGGAACGCCTTCGTTAAATTTAAAATGCGATCCAGAACGTGCTTTGGAACTTCGAGCGGAATATGAAGCCATTGAACCAGGCTATCACATGAGTAAAATACATTGGAATACCGTTCGTTTTCATGGTGATGTTTCCGATAAAATGATGTGCGAATTGATTAATCATTCTTACGAACTTGTTTTCAAAAGTTTAACGAAAAAAGTCCAACAAGAAATTCAAGAATTAGAAAATTAGGCATTACTTTTGTGCTACTAAATAAGAAAATTCAAAGTAACTATCATGATAGACAACTTAAAAAAAATATTAAATGAAGATCAAGATCCAAAAGCCATCGAGAAAATCACGGCTAAATTGGAGAATCTTTTAATGTCGAATGAAGAAGTAGGCTATATTGCGGTTCAGAAAAAACCAGCAGTAACTATTTTTCCAGATAGCATTGTGGTAACGAACAAGCGTATCATTTTATGTAAGCCTAAAAACTTAGGATTATCAATGGAATTCATTGATTACGATTGGGATGATATTGCAGGTTCGTTTGTAAAAGAAGGCATTTTAGGTGCTGATTTTACCTTTACAACTAATTCTGATTTAACACACACGGTTGATTATTTACCAAAAAATCAAGCGCGAAAATTATACACTTACGCCAAAGAGCAATTGGATTTATTAAAAAACCCAAAAGTAGCTACACCAGTTGTAGAAGAAGCTAAATTCGAAGCTCCAATTGAAACGCCAGTTGTAGAAGAAGTAGTTGAAGAGATTCAAGCTGAAGAGGTAACGCATTTTGCAGAGTTAATGCCAACGCCAAACGATGTGATTCGTGATACGGAAGTAGAAGCGCCAATTTCAGAAGAAAAAGGTTTATCTCATTTAACACAAGACGAATTGTTTGCCAAGCTTCAGAACTATAAAAAATTATTAGATAACGGCTTAATTCTTCAAGGAGAATACGATAGATTAAAATCAGAAATTTTGAAGTTTTTATAAGTTTCTAGATTATAAATCAAAAAAGGCAATAGTAAGTTAAACTATTGCCTTTTTGCTTTTACCTAATGGCTATTTTCTACATTGATTTCTTCTGCTTCTCTACAAAACCATCGGCTTGGAGTTTTAATAATTCCGTAGCACTTTTCTTTTTGTAGTTGTACAGTTCTTTATCTTCTTTGATGTCGGCATAGACTTTATCGTAAATTTCGGCATCGGTTTTCTTTTGTAATTCGCTTTGATAACGATTTTGAGCTAGCATATTTTTGATGCCCATTTCGTTATCTTCTTGTTTGAAATCGTATTCGCTTTTTGGTGATAATAATTTCGCAATAATGGGTGAAGTTTCAATCGCTAAAAACAATAACATAATAAAAAATGAAGGTAAGAAAGGCAATTTGTTCAACGCATTAATTCGCGCCATTAATCCGTCGAAACCTTCAATAATAGGTTGGGTTTCGGTGACTTTTTTATCTAAATCGGCTTGTAAGGTTTTAGCTTTCACTTCTAAATCGGTAATTTTAGTTTGGTTTGAAGCTTTTAATGTCGCTAAATCTTGCAAAGCGGCATCGTGTTTTTCACGTTTCTCTTTATAAACCGGACCTTTGCCTAACTTTTTAGTTCCAGCAGTTCCTTCAGCTTCGGTGATGTAAACCGAATACAAATCATTTACTTCTTTTTCTTTTTTAAGAATATCCGATTTTAAACTATCAATTTGCGCTTTGTTTTTGTCTAAATCAGATTGAAAATAATTGGCTACTTGTCTTTTGTTGGCCAACATCATTTCGTTTTTTTCTTTCAATAAAACCGTATTGATTTCCTTTTCGAAGATTTTGATTTCCAAAGGTTTTGAAATTACGATAGCAATAATAATTGCTAATGCAATTCGAGGAGTGGCTTGAATGAATTCATCTAAAAAGCTGTCTCTTTTTTTTATGGTAGAAACAATAAATCTATCCAAATTAAAAATCAGCAAACCCCAAACTAGTCCGAAAGCTATGGCAATAAAAGCATTGTCGAAAACAGTAAAAAGCGCATAAGCACTCGCAATAAAAGCCATTACGGCAGTGAAGAAAACGGTAGCTCCAATTCCGGCATATTTGTTTTGCTCGCCATTAGAACAGCCGTTAATTATGTCGGAATCTACGCCTGAGCATAATATAAAAAAACGTTTTAACATGATGATTGATTTTGATTGATGATGATTAGTACAAATTTAACGCCAAAAGTTTCAAGTTGTTGCTAATTTGTTGAAAAATAGTTGGTAAAAGAAAAACCCTCACATTGCTGCAAGGGTTTAAATTATTTTGAGATGCTGAAACGAGTTCAGCATGACAATTAATATCTATAATACTCAGGTTTAAATGGGCCTTGAACTTCAACTCCAATGTAAGCTGCTTGCTCTGGGTTTAAAGTTTCTAATTCAACACCTAATTTAGCTAAGTGAAGCGCTGCTACTTTTTCATCTAAATGTTTAGGTAACATATATACTTCATTTTTGTATGCTGCACTGTTTGTCCATAACTCTAACTGAGCTAACGTTTGGTTTGTGAATGAATTACTCATTACAAAACTTGGGTGACCTGTAGCACAACCTAAGTTTACTAAACGACCTTCAGCTAAAATGATAACTTCTTTACCGTTTACGTTGTAAATATCAACTTGAGGTTTAACTTCTTGTTTTGTATCACCATAGTTAGCATTTAACCAAGCCATATCGATTTCGTTATCGAAGTGTCCGATGTTACAAACGATAGTTTTATCTTTCATAGCTTCGAAATGACGACCTACTACGATATCTTTATTTCCAGTTGTAGTAATAACGATATCAGCATTAGCAATAACAGTGTCTAATTTTTTAACTTCGTAACCGTCCATTGCTGCTTGTAAAGCACAAATTGGATCAATTTCAGTAACTGTTACAATAGAACCAGCACCACGGAAAGAAGCAGCAGTTCCTTTTCCTACATCACCATAACCACAAACAACTACTCTTTTTCCTGCTAACATAACGTCAGTAGCTCTACGAACCGCATCAACAGCAGATTCTTTACAACCATATTTGTTGTCAAATTTAGATTTAGTAACGGAGTCATTTACGTTGATAGCTGGCATATATAAAGTTCCTGCTTTCATTCTTTCGTATAAACGGTGAACTCCAGTTGTAGTTTCTTCTGATAAACCTTTAATTCCAGAAACTAATTCTGTATATCTATCAAAAACCATGTTCGTTAAGTCACCACCATCATCTAAGATCATATTTAATGGTTGACGATCTTCTCCAAAGAATAAAGTTTGCTCAATACACCAGTCAAATTCTTCTTCATTCATACCTTTCCATGCATAAACAGGAATTCCAGCAGCAGCAATTGCAGCGGCAGCATGATCTTGAGTAGAGAAAATATTACAAGATGACCAAGTTACATCAGCACCTAAAGCAACTAATGTTTCAATTAAAACAGCTGTTTGGATGGTCATGTGTAAACATCCAGCAATACGAGCTCCTTTTAAAGGTTGACTTGCGCCATATTCTGCTCTTAAAGCCATTAAACCTGGCATTTCAGCTTCTGCTAATTGAATTTCTTTTCTTCCCCATGCTGCTAAAGAAATATCTTTAACTTTGTATGGTACATATGGAATTGTTTTTGTACTCATTATATTTATTAATTTATTTTTAAATTTGAGGGTGCAAAGTTACAACATAAGTTTTTATTTTCTAAATAATGTTAGAAATTTTGTGAATTGTTTATCTTGCTAATTATTTGAACCACAATTAAATATCCGATGCCTTTTTATACTTCTATACAAATTAACGCTACTACAACTGCATACTTTTGGCATATTACCGAAGATGTAACTTCATTATTTAGAGCGGTTTCGCTGAAAGATACTTCATTATTTAGATTAGAGGGAATGAAATCTAAAGAACATCAAAAGGGTTTTTTAGCGGTTCGAATGTTGTTGCAACATATTGGATATAATGATTATGATTTAACATATACTGAAACAGGAAAACCAATTTTAAATGATGGTAAAAATATTTCTATTTCGCATTCTCATAAATTTTCTTGCATTTGTATAAGTAATCAAATAATGGGTGTTGATATTGAAATTCTAAAAGAGAAAACCTTGAAAATTGCCCCTCGTTTTTTAGAAATGAAGCATCTTGAAAATCTTTCGGAATTTGAAAAAATAATGAAGGCAACTATTATTTGGGGTGTTAAAGAATCGATATTCAAAATTAAAAATGAAGTAGGAATTAGTTTTCCTGAACATATTTTTGAAAACGAATTTTGTTTATCTGACGAGAAATGTTCGGCAGAATTGCATTTTAATAACACTATTGAAAAATTTAATTTTCATTTTTATAAAGTAGAAGATTATATCTTTGTGTGTGTGTTCCCAAATAACTAAAATGCAAAATCTCTTATCAAATATACTTCAAGCTAAAAAAGATAATAGAAAACTATTGGCTATTCTTATCGATCCAGAAAAAGTTACGATAGAAAAAGTTCAAGTTTTGTCTGATAAAATTAAAGCTTCATATGCAACTCATATCTTTGTAGGTGGAAGCACTTTTAGCGGAACGCATTTAGATGAGTTGATTGCATTATTAAAAAAAGAAACACAATTACCTATTTTAATTTTTCCTGGACATCCATCACAAATTTCTAATGAAGCCGACGGAATTTTATTTCTAAGTTTGCTTTCTGGAAGAAATCCAGAATATTTGATTGAACATCATATCAATTCAGTTGAAGCGTTAGAAAAATCAAATTTAGAAATTATCCCAACAGGTTATTTGCTAATCGATGGCGGAAAAGAAACCGCTGTGCAACGCGTAAGTCAAACCCAACCGATTGAAAATAACAATATCGAATTAGCTTATAAAACAGCAAAAGCAGGCGAATTTTTAGGAAAGAAATTGATTTATTTAGAAGCTGGAAGTGGTGCCAATCAACACGTTTCATTAGAAATGATTCGGTTTGTATCGCAAAATATTCATATTCCTTTGATTGTTGGTGGAGGTATTCGTTCTATGAAAACGATTCAAGAAGTGTATGAAGCAGGTGCGGATTTGGTGGTAATTGGAACGGCTTTTGAAAATAACAGTAACTTCTTTTTGCTATGATAGAGTTTTTATTTTCTCAATATAAAGAGTATCCCAACTATTTAATTGCATTAGAGTTAATTGCAGTAGTATTTGGAATCATAAGTGTTTTATTTGCACGAAAAAATAATATTTTAGTGTACCCAACGGGTTTGGTTAGCACGATTCTTTACGTTTATATTTTGTTTGAATTTCAATTGTATGGCGATTTAATCATTAATGGCTACTATTCTATTATGAGTGTTTTGGGTTGGTATTTATGGTCCAAAACGAAAGACGGTCATGATGAATTTCCTATTTCAACCATAAATCGGAAAGAAATTCTAGTTTCAACGCTAATTTTTACAATTACCTTAACATTTGTTGCATTAGTTTACCATTTTTTTGATAAATTTACCGATTGGACAGCTTATGTTGATGCACTCACCACAGGGTTATTTTTTGTTGGGATGTGGCTCATGGCCAAAAGAAAAATCGAAAACTGGATTTTTTGGATTATAGCGGATATCATTTCGATTCCATTGTATTTTTATAAGGGCTTAACCTTTTCGAGTTTTCAATTTATACTATTTACGTTTATTGCTATTTTAGGCTATAGAGAATGGAAAAAATATTTACAGAAGACGATTTAATTTACATACAAAATAGAGGAAATTCAATCCATAAAATTCAACAACAGTTGGATTTTTTTATCCAAGGAATTCCCAAAATTAACCTAGTTCGATCTGCAAAAGTTGGAGATGGAATTTGGAAGTTTTCTGAACAAGAAATAAACGATTTTGTTTCTTATTTTGATAAACACAAATCGAATTATTCTATCGAAAAGTTTGTTCCTGCCTCAGGTGCTGCTACCCGTATGTTCAAATTTTTGAATGAGTTTTTGAACGATTTTGATCCAAAAAATGATACCATAAATAGTTATATCAACAAGCAAAATGCTAAAGATGTATCGATTTTTATTTTTGGATTGAAAAATTTTCCTTTTTACAAAGAATTGAAAGAAAAAACGATTCAATTATATCCTAATTATTATGACTTATCCAGTGATATAAAATACTACATCTTAATAAAGACGTTGTTAAGTAAAGAAGGATTAGATTATGCTAATAAACCAAAAGGCATCTTGCCTTTTCATGTTAGAGATGAGAAAATCATAACGCCTATTGAAGAAAATATTTTTGAAACTGAATTTTTCAAGAAGGAAAATCAAAAAACGAAAATTCATTTTACCATAAATAAAGAATTTCAACTTGATTTTGAGAAAATTACTGATCAATTTTCAGAATGTGAAATAAGCTATTCTTATCAAAATCAATCTACTGATACTTTGGCAGTTAATCATGATAATACGCCGTTTCGAATAGAAGACAATAAATTGTTTTTTAGACCCGGCGGACACGGTGCATTGATTGATAATTTAAATGCGTTACAATCGGATATAATTTATATAAAAAATATAGATAACGTATCTCAAAACCATAGAATTGCAATCGAAACAAATAAAAAGTTATTAGGAGGTGTTTTAATTTGGATGCAGTATAAGATTTTTAATTATCTTAAGTTGCTTTCAAGTGGAAATGTAACCGAAAATCAAATTAATGAGATTAAGGATTTTGCAGAAAAAAAAATGGCTTTTCCGTTGCAAGAGGAATTCAATTTTTTTCAATCTGATTACAAAGTGGAATATCTTATTAAGGTGTTAAATCGTCCGATTCGAGTTTGTGGAATGGTAAAAAATGAAGGGGAATCAGGAGGTGGGCCATTTTGGGTACAAGATGAAAAAGGACGTCAAACTTTACAAATTGTTGAATCTTCTCAGATAGATTTGAATAATTCATCGCAAAAAAATATTGCTAAAGAGGCTACGCATTTTAATCCAGTAGATATTGTTTGTGGTGTAAAGAATTTTAAAGGGGAAAAGTTTGATTTAACTCAGTTTGTTGATCCAAGAACAGCTTTTATAACAGAAAAAACAAAACACGGAAAATCAATTAAGGCTCTAGAATTACCTGGATTATGGAATGGCGCTATGGCAAAATGGACCACTATTTTTGTTGAGGTTCCGTTAGAAACTTTCAATCCAGTTAAAACGGTAAATGATTTACTAAAATCGTCACATCAACCTGATAATGGATAAATCAATAATAGCATCTGAGTTTTCATTTAAAGCGGTAAGAAGTAGCGGTGCAGGAGGACAAAATGTAAATAAAGTTTCTTCTAAAGCGGTATTGACTTTCGATTTAATCAATTCTAAAGGTTTATCTGAAGAAGAAAAAATGCTATTGCAGACTAAAATCGCAACTAAACTTACGCAAGACGGAATCCTAATTTTAACCAGCGAAGAAGATAGAAGTCAACTGAAAAACAAAGAAAAAGTCATCAAGAAATGTTTTAAGTTACTTGAAAATGCTTTGGTTGTTCCAAAAGAAAGAAAAGAAACTAAAATTCCAAGAGCAGTAAAAGAAAAACGACTGAATGCTAAAAAGGTAATGAGTGTTTTAAAGCAAAATAGGAAAAAGCCAAACTTTTAAAAGTTCTAAAGCAAGTTCAAGTTCAAAATCAATATAAAAAAGGTTGAAATTGTTCTTGTAATTGTCGTTGATATTGCCTTATCTTTGCCTTGTCTCAAAGGGGTGCTCTAAATAACGAGCTGAGATCATACCCATAGAACCTAGAACAGATAATGCTGTTTAGGGAATTGACAAAAATAAATGTGCACGTTTATTGGCGTCAAAGAGTATCAAATTTAATTTTTAAACAAGGAATAATTACCCCTTTTATTCGTATTTATTTTACGAATGAAAACTTTATTCAAAAAAAATGGCTTAATGCCAAAAACAAAAAGTCGCTATTTTAGTTGTCTTTTACCCTTTATCTTTTGCCTTTTACCTTTTGCCTCTTTCTCCCAAGAAACTAAGAAAGACACTACAAAAGTTACCGAACTTAAAGAAGTAACCGTTTCGTCTGTTAGAGCAAAAGACAAAAATCCAATTACGTACACGAATGTTTCTAAGGAAGAAATTGCACCACGAAATTTGGGTCAAGATGTGCCGGTTTTGTTGCAATATTTGCCTTCTGTGGTAAGTACAACCGATGCCGGAAATGGTGTAGGTTATACGTATATGAGAGTTCGTGGCTCCGATGGTTCTCGAATTAACGTTACCTTAAACGGAGTTCCTTTTAATGATAGCGAAAGTCAAGGAACGTTTTTTGTGAATTTACCTGATTTTGCTTCGTCATTAGAAAGTGTTCAGTTGCAACGTGGAGTAGGAACTTCAACGAATGGTGCTGGTGCTTTTGGAGCAAGTTTAAACATGGCTACCAAATCATATCAAGAAAAAGCATATGCTGAAATTGCAAATTCTTTCGGAAGTTTTAATACGAGAAAGTATACTTTGGTTTTTGGAACAGGATTGCACAATAATTTCGAAATAAACGGGAGAATTTCTAACATTGCTTCAGATGGATTTATCGATAGAGCTACTTCTAATATGTTTGGTTATTTTTTTAATGCTAATTATGTGAGGGAGTCTACTTTGATTAAGTTTTTAGCTTTTGGAGGAAAAGAAAAAACGTATCAAGCTTGGTACGGTACCGAGGATTTAAACGGAAGTAGAACCTTCAATCCTGCCGGAATGTATTTTGATGAATTCGGCAACATGAAATTCTACAATAATGAAACCGATAATTATTGGCAAAACCATTTTCAATTGCATTGGACAGAAAAATGGTCGGATAAATGGATTTCAAATGCAGCATTACATTACACCATAGGAAAAGGTTATTTCGAGCAATACAAAGAAGACGAAGATTTAACCGATTATAATTTGCCTGCTTTTAACGGAAATTCTATTTCTGATTTGGTAAGAAAACGTTGGTTAGATAATGATTTCTTTGGAGCTACTTTTTCATTAAACTATAGAGATGAAAAGACCGATTTGTTATTTGGAGGAGCAGCCAATCGCTATTTAGGATTGCATTATGGAGAAGTAGTTTGGACACAAAATTATATTCCAAATCCAAATCGCTATTATGATAATTATGGAAACAAAGATGATGTAAATTTCTATACAAAAGCATCATACAACGTAACTAACAAGTTGAATTTATTCGCCGATTTACAATACAGAATGGTTTTTTATGATGCAACAAGTGTAAAATTCGATGCCGTTAATGACACCTTCAGATTTTTCAATCCAAAAGCGGGTTTAAATTTTAAATTAGATGATAAAAACGCATTTTATGGTTATTTTGGAATTGCTAATAAAGAACCACGACGAGATGATTACGAAAGTGGTGCCGTCAAACCTGAGCGATTGTTTGATTATGAATTGGGATGGAAATACAATTCTAAAAAAGTAAAATTAGCTGCAAATGCATTTTATATGCGCTATAACAATCAATTGGTTATGACAGGAGCACTAAACGATGTAGGTTCGCCAATTTTTACAAACAGTGGAAAAAGTTACAGATTGGGTTTAGAAGTAGAATCAACAATTGCTTTAACAAATAAATTAATTTTAAATCCGAATTTCACATTAAGTCAAAATAAGAATGAGGATTTTTATTATGAAATTAATGGAGTAGTTCAGAATTTAGGAAATACTAATATCGCATTTTCGCCTAATTTTATTTTCGGAAATAGGTTTACTTACTTGCCAGTTAAAGGATTACAATTGTCATTATTGTCAAAATTTGTTGGAGAACAATATATGGGAAATATCGATTCAGAAAATTCTATATTGGATAGTTATTTCATTAATGATTTTAATGCTTCTTACGATTGGCAAATCAATAAAGGAATTAAATCGATTGTTTTTTCAGCATTGGTAAATAATGTTTTTGATGTAAAATATGAATCGAACGGGTATTTCTATACGTATGATGATGATTCCTCAGGTAGTACAATTACTTATGGAGGCGCGGGTTATTATCCTCAAGCAGGAATTAATTTTCTTCTTGGGTTGAGTTTAAAATTTTAGTTAAATTAATTTAAGTTGAAAAAAGCCTGAAAGTTCAAATTTTCAGGCTTTTTTTGTTAGTTATAAACACGAAGTGAAACTTCACTTATTTGTTCTACTCGATAACGTTTCATGGGATATTGCATGCCTTGAGACTGCCCTGAAAATAAACTATAGCGTTTGTTGTCACATGAACAAATTGCATCAATACCGCTTAATGTCATGGTAGAACAAGAGGCTAAAGCTTGATTTGGACAAGCTGCATCATAAGCTACATATCCACTACCTGTATTAAAAACGATAATTCCTCTAATACCTTGTCCAGCTGAATTAATATATACGGCGTTAGCAGGACTTAATAAATTACTAAATTGAGGCAAACCCATATTTATATTTAAGTTCACAGGGTAATTTGGTAAATAAGGGTTGTTGTTTTGAAAATCTTCTTTGTCACATCCAAAAAATAAAGGGATGAAAAGAAGATAAATATATTTTTTCATATTGGTTTTTGTTTTCATTTGTAAAACAAATTTAATTAATTACTTTTGACTAAACATTACGTTATTACTTAAATTAATATTAAAAATATTTATTATCTTTGTGAAAAGAATCCCATGCAGGTGGGATTCTTTCTATTTATATAAACAATGAAGTTATGAGTACAGTATCTTATTACACAGCAGAAGGATTAAAAAAATTAAGAGAAGAATTAGATCAACTTAAGAGCATAGAACGTCCAAAAGCATCTCAAGCAATTGCAGAAGCCAGAGATAAAGGAGATTTGTCTGAAAATGCAGAATATGATGCGGCTAAAGAGGCGCAAGGTTTATTAGAAATGCGCATTGCTAAAATGGAAGAGTTAGTAGCAAATGCTCGTTTAATAGATGAATCGCAATTGGATTTGTCAAAAGTATTAGTATTGTCTACTGTTAAGATTAAAAATCAAGCTAATGGTATGGAAATGAAGTACACATTAGTAGCTGAAAGCGAAGCGGATTTAAAATCAGGAAAAATTTCTGTAACTTCTCCTATTGGGAAAGGGTTATTAGGAAAATCAGTGGGTGAAATTGCTGAAATTAATGTTCCAAATGGAGTTTTAAAAGTGGAGATTTTAGAAATTTCAAGAGATTAACAAGATTAAAATGGCAAGTATTTTTACCAAAATAGTAAATGGAGAAATTCCATGTTATAAAATAGCTGAAGATAACAATTACGTGGCTTTTTTAGATGTAAATCCGAATGCTAAAGGACACACACTATGTATTCCAAAGCAAGAGATTAACAAAATCTTTGATATGGAAGAAGATCATTATTTAGGTTTAATGAAGTTCTCTCGAAAAGTAGCCAAAGCCCTTGAAAAATCAGTAGATTGTAAACGAATAGGAGTTGCGGTTGTAGGATTAGAAGTGCCCCACGTTCATGTACATCTAATTCCACTTCAAGAGATGGATGATATGCGTTTTCAAAGAAAAACTAGTTTAACACCAGAAGAATTTCAAGAATTAGCCAAGCAAATAGCTTCCAACTTATAAAAATTAATCCCGATTCATTCGGGATTTTTTTATGCTTTTTTGTAACTAATCTGAATTGTAGTTCCTTTTCCAATTTCAGAATGAGCCACTTTTATTTTTCCTTTATGGTATTCTTGTACAATCCGCTTAGTCAACGACAACCCTAATCCCCAACCTCTTTTTTTCGTTGTAAATCCAGGTTCGAAAACTTTAGTAAATTGGT
>NZ_DITB01000009.1:2609-5986 GCF_002422095.1 Flavobacterium sp. UBA6195 | reverse complement strand
CAGTTCTTTACGCTAAAGAGGGTTATGATATCACAAAAGAAGTTTTAAAAGAGCTTAACGATACTTATAAAGCTACTAAGAAAGACGATAAAGTAGCCACTAAAGAAGATGAGAAAAAATAATTGAAAGTCCCGATTTATCGGGACTTTTTTATTTCTAATTCTTTCTATATATTTGTTTTTTAAAATTTTACGCCATATGGAACAAGTATCAGCCGCAGCTAGTTACACTCTCAGATTTATTAATCAAACCAATAAATCCATCTTCCTTACCGGAAAAGCAGGAACCGGAAAAACCACACTTTTAAAGGAAATTATTGCAACAACTCACAAAAATACAGTGGTTGTCGCGCCCACAGGAATTGCTGCATTGAACGCAAATGGAGTTACGATTCACTCGATGTTTCAATTGCCTTTTGCGGCTTTTATTCCTGATAATAAGCAACTTCCACATTTTTCAGATACCGTAAAATTCGAAAATCGCGATTCACTTGGACGTCATTTTAAGATGAATAACGTGAAACGTTCCGTTATTCGAAATATGGAATTGTTAGTGATTGATGAAGTATCTATGTTGCGTGCTGATGTGTTGGATGCGATGGATTTTATGATGCGAAAAGTTCGAAGAAACGAATGTCCTTTCGGAGGAGTCCAAGTATTATTTATAGGAGATTTACTACAATTACCGCCCGTGGTTAAAAATGAAGAATGGGAAATGCTCAAGAATTACTATCGAGGCATGTTCTTTTTTCATTCGCATGTAATTCAGCAATTTCCGCCTTTATACATTGAATTAGACAAAATTTTTCGTCAAACCGACGCCGAATTTATTAATGTTTTGAATAATTTACGACACAACAAAATCACTTCGGAAGATGTGCAATTGCTAAATCAATTTGTACAACCTGATTTTGATCTGAAGAAAAACAAAGGTTTTATCATTTTAACCACACATAATTCCAAAGCAGATACCATAAACGCTCAGTCTTTAAAAGATTTAGAAGGAAAACAATTCACCTATTCACCAGAAATTACCGGAGATTTTCCCGAAAAAATTTATCCATTAGAAGAACAATTGCAGTTGAAAGTCGGAGCGCAAGTCATGTTTATTAAAAACGATTTGAATTTCGAAAAGCAATTCTTCAACGGAAAAATGGGCGTTATCAGTTCGTTAACCGAAAAAGAAATTTTTGTTCATTTTCCCGAAGAAAATAAAACGATCGAAGTTGAACATTACGAATGGCAAAATATTCGCTATAAAGTCAACGAAAATACTAAAGAAATCGAAGAAGAAGTCATTGGAACATTTGTCCACTACCCTATCAAATTGGCTTGGGCGATTACGGTGCACAAAAGTCAAGGTTTAACTTTTGACAAAGCAGCGCTCGATGTATCACAAGTTTTTGCTCCCGGACAAGCATATGTGGCTTTATCGCGTTTGCGTTCGTTAAAAGGGCTTATTTTGCTTTCTCCGTTGCGAATGAATGGCATTTCGAGCGACGAACAAGTACTCAGTTATGCCGAAAACAAAGCTTCTGAAGAAATTTTACAACATTCCTTAGCTAAAGAAACCTTGTTTTATTGGTTAAATACTTTGCTTAATTCATTTGATTTCAAAGAATTAGGACAAGAATGGCGCAATCATTTGTTCAGTTATAATTCTGAAGCACCAAAATCACCAAAAACAAAGCATAATGACTGGGCAAAAACCCAACATGATAAAATAGCTGAAATTCTCGAACCATCAGGAAAATTCATGTCGCAATTACATAAAATTTTTTCCGATGAAAATTTGGATGTCAATTTCGTAAAAGAAAGATGTGATGCCGCTTATCAGTACTTTTTCAAAACTTTAGATACCGTTGCCGAAGAATTATTGTTGAAAATAGAAGAAGTCAAACGCATTAAAAAAGTAAAAGCGTTTTATGACGAATTATTGGTTTTAGAAGAACTTCAAATCAAAGCGATTTTGCAACTTAAAAAAGCAAAATTACTCACCAATATCATTGTCGAAGGAAAAGAAATTTCAAAGCAAAATTTAATTTCGGAAGACATGAGTACATACAAAATCAATAAGTTAGTAGTTGTGGCAGAACGTTTTAGAACTTCGAACGCTGCTTTAGTAGAAGGCGATGAAGACGTTTCGTATTACACCGATTCGAAAAAGAAAAAAACAAAAGAACCAAAGAAATCTACTTACGAGGATACCTTGGAATTGTGGAAACAAAATTTATCGATTTATGAAATTGCAAAACACCGAAAGTTAACACCACAAACGATTTACAACCATTTTGCCAAGCTAATTCAAATGGAAATCGTGCTACTTTCCGATATTTTACCGGAAGATAAAATTTCAGATTTAAGAGCTGCTTTCAAAGATTTTAAAGGCGAAAGCTTAGGCGAATTAAAAGAAATCCACGGCGATCAATTCTCTTGGGATGAGTTGCGATTGTATAAAGCGAGTTTAAACAATTAAACCATCTTTCATTTCTATAATTCGGTCGCTTTTTTTTGCAAAATCATCATCGTGTGTTACAGCAATGATGGTTTGGCCATAGTTTTGAGTTAATTCCTGAAAAATATCAAAAACAATGTTGGTGTTTTTACTGTCTAAATTTCCAGTAGGTTCGTCACCCATGATTAATAATGGGTCGTTTATCAATGCACGTGCAATTGCTACACGCTGTTGTTGCCCGCCCGAAAGTTTGTTGGCAGGTTTTAAAGCTTGATCTTCTAAGCCAAGAATTTTGAGTTTTTCGTATGCTTTTTCTTCGATTTCTTTTTCGGAAAGTTTCCCAAGTTTTATCGCTGGAATCATAACGTTTTTTAAGCACGTAAATTCTGAAAGTAAGTAATGAAATTGAAAAACAAACCCAATTTTTTCATTTCGAATTGCCGCTAATTTATCAGTAGATAAACCCGTCATTAATTCGTTATCAATGAATAAATTTCCTTTGTATTCTGTATCCATTGTTGATAAAACATACAATAACGTAGATTTTCCACTGCCCGATTTTCCAACCATTGAAAGAAATTCACCCTTTTGAACTTCAAATGAAATATTTTTCAAGACTTGAAATTCAATTGGGTCATAGAAATATTTATCTATATTTTCGGTTTTTAGAATAGTTTGTCGCATAATTTATTTTCTAAAAATGGTAACAGGATCAACTTGTGCGGCTTTTTTAGCCGGAATATAACCTGCGAAAAAAGTAATTACTAAACCAATAACAACTCCTTGCAAATATTTTGAAGGCTCATAATCAATAGGAAAATAACCAATATCACCACCAACATATACTTTTTTCAAGAAAGTTATTAAAACAGTTGCCATAATCATTCCGCCGATAACGCCCATGATTCCTATTGTTACCGCTT
>NZ_DITB01000009.1:0-2507 GCF_002422095.1 Flavobacterium sp. UBA6195 | reverse complement strand
CTGGATCAACAATATTTACGTTAATATCTGTAATATAGGATGCTCCTTCTTTCAATAATTGTTGCGAACTAGCTAAATTTACATAGGAATTTGATTTATCAATTTTTGAATTATTGGTTTTAAAAATTCCAACAACTTTGTACGTTTTATTTACACTTTTTGACGAAGTTAAATTGATATTATCGCCAATTTTTGCATTCATTTTTTCGGCAATTCCGCTTCCAATAATAATTCCGTTTGGATTTGATTTTAATAAGTCAAAATTACCTTCGACCATAAACGATTTAATGTTGTACATCACATTCGCTTCTTCAGGTTTGATGCCAATTGCTAATCCAGAGATTTGTGATTTTCCATTGTTGTAAAAAACATTAACACTTACTTGAGGCGTAACTACAGTAACTTCGGGCTGTTTTAAAATGGTTTCAGAAATTAACTTCGGATTAATAATTGTATTGTTTGACGGAACAATTTTCGGATTAATAATCAAGTAATTTTCTTTAGAATTTTTAACTAAAACCTTGCTAATTTCGTCATCTTTATACACTCGAATATGAGATGTTGTTTTAAAAATACTAGCACTCGAACTCTTATCAAATCCAACTAACATGCTATTCATAAAAATATAAATAGACATTCCTAAAACCACACCAGTCGCTGCAACAGCTGTTAGTTTTTTATTGGAAATAATATACGTTTTTGCTATTTCGGTATTGATGTTCATGGCTTAAGGTTTTAAAGGCAACAAAACATCTTCTTTAGTGATTCCGTCTAAAATTTCTACATATTCTGTAGAAACTATCCCTGTTTTTACGATAATGGCTTCGTCTTTTCCTTTTACCATTACTTTGTTTCCAAAACCTAAAAAATTTCTTGGAATTAATAGCGCATTTTTCTTTTCGCCAACCAGAATATTAGCTTCTAATTGCGTTCCATAAAGCGAAGTATTCAAAGGTTTATCGAAAATTACTTTACAAATAAACGATTGGGTTTGCTCATCAAAAGCGGCTAAAATTTCGCTGACTTTTGCATTATACACTTCATTTTTATTGGTGTTTAATTGCACAAAAACGGTTTGACCAATTTTTACTTTTCCAATACTATTTTCATCTACATTTAAAACGCCTTCAACTTTATTTTCATCTGCAATTACTGCAATTACATCTCCTTTTTTAACATAATCACCAGAGAATTTTAGCTTTTTAATAATTGTTCCTTTTTGTGGAACAACTAATTTATTATACCCTAAAACCACTTGATTGTTTTTCAATTGATTTTCAGTGTTGATGTAATTTTGTTTGGATTGTTGTAAAACTTGTTGGTATTGTTTTTTCAAAGCATTCAATTGCGATAATGAATTTTCTGCGGCTAATTGCATGTTTTCATATTCAACTTTGGCAATACTTTGCGAATTGTACAATCTTTTGTAGCGTTCGGCTTGCGTTTTATCTTGCTGATATTTACTTTCTGCAAACTTTATATTTTGTTGTAATTGTTGCAAAGCTGGAGCATTATCCGTTAAGTTTTCTTTTGAAATAACTACCAAATCTTTAGCCGAAGCGGTATTGTTTTCATTAGTTTTATTGTCAATTGAAGCAATAATTTGGTTTTCAGTTACTTTATTTCCAACGTCAAAAGTTGCATTTACTAAAATTCCATCTGTTTGAGCGGTAAGATTATAGGAATTGTCCCATTCTAATTCGCCCGAAGCAAAAACTAATTCTTTAATGTCTTGCACAACGGGCTTTCCTTCTTCTTTTGTTCCACATGAAACCAAAGTAGAAAGTGTTAGTAAAAGAAACAGACTATTTTTCATTTTGAATATTTTTAGTTGTTGTTTATCACAATTTTATTTTTTGAGAATCCTATGTTTGCCAAAGCATTTACAAGATTTATCTCACTGATTAACAAATCGTTTTGCGAAATTAGAAGTTTATCTAATGGCAAAATTTGTTCTTGGTATTGATTGAAATTTTTTTCAAAAGTGTCTTTTTTTAGCAGATATATTTTTTTGAAATTTTTATATTGCTCCATCGCTTTTTCATATTCAATTTCTAGTTGTTTGTTGGCAAATTCATTTTCTTTTTCGGCATGATCTGCATTATTTTTCAATTGATTCAATTGAATTTTTTTATTGTAAACGGTGGCTAATTTTTGCACATTCGTTGGAAAATCCCAAGTAACCTTTAAACCAACATAGTTAAAATTTACCCAATTAGAATTTGCATCGAAATAGTTTACATTACTTAGATTTTGCCAATTAAATGACGATATGAAAGATAAAACAGGCAATTGTTGCAAGCGAGCTATTTTTAAATCTTGTTGTATCATTTGGTATTGTAATTTGTAGTTTTCGCTTATAAAATTAGAGTTGGTTGCAACCAATTCTTCTCTATTTTCATAATTTGAAAGCTGTTCTGTAAGTTTTACATCAAATTCATTTTCAAAGAAAAGTGCTAAACTTTGTTTTTGTATTTTTTCATTTAAGATAAGTTGCGATAATTTAT
>NZ_DITB01000029.1 GCF_002422095.1 Flavobacterium sp. UBA6195 | reverse complement strand
AAACCCACATAACCACAAACCTATCCGCCACCGAAATAGAAAAGCACTACGGCAACCGAGTAAGAAGTCGCTTACGTGAGATGGTGAACCTAATTGCATATGATAAATCAACACCAGACAAGAGATAACAAAGCTTTGTGAACTTCGTGCCTTCTTTGTGCTCTTTGCGGTTAAAAAAAATAACAACATGAAAAAAATAACAACATTCTGGAACTACTTCCAACAAAACAACTTCGTTTTCCTACTCCTAAACGAAATCCCAAATGACGAACTTAAAACCCATTTCGACAACCTAATCGAAATACTGCACCAATACAACAAAGACCTTGACCTCATCATCAAAAACAAAAATAATGGTGCAGAATTAATCATCACAGCCAACGGAAATCCTTATCTTTTCAAAGAAGTAGAATTACTAGTCCATCATGCACCAGTTGTAGAACGTTGGAAAATAACCGCATTCCTTCAACCCGAAACCAACCTAACCAAATACGAAAACGGCACCGACAAACCACTTGACTATTACGGCATAACTTTACGAATAAGCGAAATGTATTTCATCCCAATAGAAAACCCAAACAAACCAACCGATTTAGGAATAAAAGTGTTACTCAAAAACTACATAGTCCACAAAGACAACCCAAGACTTCGAGAAGCGGTTTACATTCATATCGAACATCTAATAGGTGAAAAATCTTTTGCTAATGATATCGCATTTATTGAAATTGGACAATTAGAAGGGGAAGACGAAAACTTAATTGAATTATATAATTTGAAATCCTATATGGTTCGGGTAATGTCAAAATAAGATATAAATATAGCACAAGCTTATAATAAATCAATCAAATTGAAAATAGGTAATACTTCAGATGATACTCATAAAGAAAAATAACAAGCAAAAATGTTTGTTATTTTATACAAAAATGTTAGTTTTGTTCATATTAATGAACATTTGTAAAAATGAGTAGAAAGAAACAAACAATATTTCCAAAGCATCTAATCATATTAGAACAAATGGGTGAAAATATAAAGTTGGCTAGAAAAAGACGTAAGTTAACAGCTGTACAAGTGGCTGAAAGAGCAGATATTGTGAGAACTACTTTATACCAAATAGAAAAAGGAAATCCTAGTGTAGCTATCGGAGCTTATTTTAATGTGCTCAGAGTATTAGGTCTACAAGATGATTTTCTGAAACTAGCGGCTGATGATGAATTAGGTAGAAAATTACAAGATTTAGAACTATTAAAATAGCAAATCACTTGTCAGGTCGAGCGGAGTCGAGACCAAAATAGTAAATTAAAATTTTGTCAGGCTGAGCTTGTCGAAGCCTAGACCTTTGAAATAGTTAATCAAATGGCACAAAATAAAATCGACATATACGTTTACGCGCATTGGGTAGGAATGCCCGAACCTCAGCTTATTGGTACACTTTCTGCACACTTTGCAAAAAGAAAGAAAGCCTTTAGTTTTGAATATGATAAACAATGGCTTAAATCCGGAAATCAATTCCTACTAGATCCAGATATTCAATTATATAGCGGACAACAATTTCCGAATGGTAAAGAAAATTTCGGAGTCTTCTTAGACAGTATGCCCGACACTTGGGGAAGAACACTAATGAAACGACGAGTAGCGCAACAGGCAAAAGAGAATAATGAAAAGGCAGCAACTTTATATGATATCGATTATTTATTAGGCGTGTATGATGAAAGTCGTATGGGGGCTTTACGATTCAAAAAAAAATTGGATGAGCCATTTTTAGATAACAATAACGAAACGCCTACACCACCATGGTCTTCAGTTAGAGAATTGCAACAGGCAGCCAATAGTTTTGAAAATGATGAAAATAATGAAGAGGCTAAAAAATGGTTGGCCATATTAATGGCTCCGGGTTCTTCATTGGGAGGTGCAAGACCGAAGGCGAACATTTTAGACGAAAATAAAGAACTTTGGATTGCTAAATTTCCTTCAAAAAACGATACCATCGACAAAGCAGCTTGGGAATACCTAGCATACCTATTAGCCACTAATGCTGGAATCAATATGGCACCGTGCAGAATTGAAAAAATTGCAGGGAATTACAATACCTTTTTTACCAAACGCTTTGATCGCGAAAAGGGCGAACGCATTCATTTTGCATCAGCAATGACCATGACCAGTAATAACGAAGATACCATTCGCGACAATACAGCTAGTTATTTAGATTTAGCGGAATTTATTAGTAATTATGGAACAAATATAGAAGACAACTTACACCAATTATGGCGAAGAATAATTTTCAATATAGCCATTTCCAATACCGACGACCATTTACGAAATCACGGTTTTATACTAACCAATGAAGGTTGGATTTTATCACCAGCCTACGACCTAAACCCATCAATAGACAAAGACGGTTTGGCACTCAACATCGACACCAATAACAATGCATTAGATTTTGAACTGGCTAAAGAAGTAGGTGAGTATTTTAGATTAAACAACGAACAAATGGAAGCTATAATCCATGAAGTCATGAAAAGTGTAAGTCAATGGAAAGAAATAGCAGCTAAAATAGGTATTCCAAGGAGTGAACAGGAACTAATGGAGAAAGCATTTAATATTTAATAAATCGATAAAATTTATTTTAGTATATAATATAAATAAGTTTATTAATTTTAGGAACTTTAATTAAAATAATGATATTTTAACTTGAAAAACGAAAAACATACTCGCAAAGAAATCATAGACAATCGCTTGAAACAAGCGGGTTGGAATATCAATGATAGAACTCAAGTAGTAGAAGAATTCGATATTATTATTGATGAAAATCTAGTAAAAGAAGCTCCAACTCCTTACGCTGGACATCAATATAGTGATTATGTTTTGCTAGGTAAAGATGGTAAGCCATTAGCTGTTGTTGAAGCTAAAAAATCAGCTGTTGATGCTGCAATAGGAAGAGAACAAGCCAAACAATATTGTTATAACATACAAAAGAAAACAGGACTACTACCATTCTGTTTTTACACTAACGGCAATGATATTTATTATTGGGATTTAGAAAACTATCCACCTAAAAAAGTTTATGGTTTTCCAACTCGTGATGATTTAGAGCGATATTTATATATCAAAAAAGCGCGTAAATCTCTAGTTGGTGAATTAATTAATACAAAAATCGCAGGTAGAGACTATCAAATTGCAGCTATTAGAGCTGTTATGGAAGCCATTGAAAAAAGAAGGCGTAAGTTTTTACTAATCATGGCAACAGGAACGGGTAAAACTAGAACTTGTATTGCATTAGTTGAAACACTTATGAAATCGGGTTGGGCAGAACGAGTTTTATTTTTAGTAGATAGAATTGCACTAAGAGATCAAACTTTAGAAGCATTCAAAGAACACTTGCCTAATGAACCAAGATGGCCTAATCAAGGAGAAAAAGAAATTTCAGCAGATAGAAGGATTTATATTTCTACCTATCCAACGATGCTGAATATTATAAGAAATGAAAAAAAATCATTGTCTCCTCACTTTTTTGATTTGATTATAATAGATGAAAGTCACAGAAGTATTTACAACACATATCAAGAAATTTTAGATTATTTCAATACAATTACTTTAGGATTGACAGCAACTCCTACTGATGTAATTGATCATAATACGTTTCAGCTTTTTGAATGTGAAGACGGATTACCAACATTTGCCTACACTTATGAAGAAGCGGTAAACAATATCCCTCCTTACTTGAGCAATTTTCAGGTTATGAAAATTAAAACAAAGTTTCAAGAAGATGGAATTAGCAAAAGAACGGTATCATTAGAAGACCAAAAGAAATTAATTTTAGAAGGTAAAGAAATTGAAGAGATTAATTTTGAAGGAACTGATTTAGAAAAAAAGGTTTCTAATAAAGGAACTAATGCTTTGATCGTTCGTGAATTCATGGAGGAATCAATCAAAGACGCTAATGGTGTTTTACCAGGTAAAACTTGTAAATCGTCAGCAAAAAGTGGA
>NZ_DITB01000114.1 GCF_002422095.1 Flavobacterium sp. UBA6195 | reverse complement strand
CCATCATCGATACAACCAATCCTGTTTTTACAAGCGAATTACCTCAAAATATTTCTGTTTCTTGTGATGCTGTTCCAAACCCTGTAATTATGACGGGAACAGATAATTGTAGTGATGTAACTATAAACGTACTAGATGCGATTGACAGACAAGAGTCGCAATGTGAGGGTGAGTATATTATCAATAGAACATGGACAATAACTGATGGTTGTAACAACAGTTCTAGTTATACTCAAATCATAACTGTTTTTGATAACACTCCTCCTACTTTAACAACTCAATTAAACTCTCAAATTAGCGTTTTATGTTCTGAGATTCCAGAAGTTCCAGAATTAATTTTCACAGATAATTGTTCTGGAATCAATGAAATTAATTATAGTGAAACATCCAATGTAGTTTCAATTTATGAATATGTCCTTATTCGTGAATGGATAGTATCTGATAATTGTGGAAACGAAGCAAATTTTTCCCAAACTATAAACGTTAGTGTTGAAAAAACGTCTGATGCAATTCCTTTTGCAATTTGCATTGAAGAAAATCCAATAGATTTATTTACTATATTAGACGATTCAATTCCTACAACTGGAGAATGGCAAGAAATAACAAATTCAGGTGGATTGAATGGTAATATTTTTAATCCTAATAATGTGACTTTAGGAAATTACACCATACAATATGTTGTAGCATTAGAAGATAATAGTTGTCCTATGATTTATGAAATTTATTTAAATGTTAATGATGATTGTATAGTATTAGCTGCTTGCGATATTACTGTGTATAATGCAGTATCACCAAATGATGACAGTTCAAATGATTTCTTGTTTATTGATGGAATTGAGTGCTATCCAAATAATTCTATTGAAATTTATAACAGATGGGGAATTTTAGTCTATGAAGAAACGGGTTATAATAATAGTCTTAAATCGTTTAAAGGTGTATCTGAAGGAAGAAATACTGTTAATAGAAATGAACTTCTACCAGACGGAACTTACTTTTACATTCTTAAATATACAGATGAGGAAAATAAGAAACATGATCGATCAGGATATTTATACTTAAACCGTTAATTGACTTAAAAAAACTTAAAAACAAACAAGATGAAAACGATTCTAACAATAATTTGTGCATTCATTTTACAAAATATCTATTCTCAACAGGATTCTCAATATACGCAATATATGTACAATACGTCACTAGTAAATCCTGCTTATGCAGGTTCTAGGGAAACTATTACAGCCTTTTTACTTCATAGAAATCAGTGGGTTGGATTAGATGGAGCACCAGTAACTAACAATTTCTCAATAAATATGCCGATTGGAGATTCAAACTTTGGGATTGGATTAAATTTTGTAAATGATAAGATTGGACCAGTAACAGAGAATGAAATTTCTGCTGACTTATCATATTTTATTCAAGTTTCTGAAAATTATAAATTATCTTTAGGCTTAAAGGGAACTGCAAATTTATTTCAATTAGATGTTAATAAACTAAGGGTATTTGATCCTACTGATCCTCAATTTCAAAATATGGATACTGAATTTTCACCAAACGTTGGAGCTGGATTATATCTTTTTTCAGATAAAACTTATTTAGGATTATCAGTGCCAAATTTTTTTGAATCCTATCGATATAATGATAACAATATTAAAATTACAAAAGAAAAAATGCACTTTTATTTTATTGCTGGACACGTTTTTAAAATAAGTAATAATATTGATTTTAAACCTGCTCTATTAAGTAAAATAGTAGAAGGCGCTCCACTACAAGCAGACGTAACTGCAAATTTCTTATTCTTTGAAAAACTAACATTAGGTGCTGCCTACAGATGGGATGCTTCTGTAAGTGCTTTAGCTGGATTTCAAATTTCCGATTCTTGGTTCATTGGATATGGATATGATTTAGAAACTACGAAACTTGCTAACTATAATTCAGGTTCACACGAGATATTTCTTCGATACGAGTTGTTCAACAAAAGCAGTGTTTCAGCTCCTAGATTTTTTTAAATTTTCTAATTATGAAAACATTATACACACTAGTATTCGTTTTAAGTATCACAGTTGGTGCTTTCGGTCAAGGGTCTAAGCTAAACAAAGCGGACAAAAAATACGACAAATATTCCTATATAGATGCAATCGAAATTTATGAGAAAGTGGCTGAAAAAGGATATAAATCTGTAGAATTATTTCAAAAATTAGGTAATGCATATTATTTTAATAGTGAATTAGATAAAGCTTCTAAATGGTATGGTGAACTTTTTGCCTTAAATCAAGAAACAGACTCTGAGTATTATTTTAGATATGCTCAAGCCTTAAAAGCGGTAGGAAATTACGAAAAATCAAATCAATACATGGAATTATTTGCCCAAAAAACAAACGATTCTAGAGCTAAATTATTTCAAGAAAATAAAAATTACTTAACTAATATTGATGCTGTTTCTGGAAAATACACTATAGATAAAACAGATGTTAATTCAGAATTTTATGATTACGGTCCAACATTTTTTGGTAAACAAATTGTATTTACTTCTTCTCGAAGTGAAGGTAACCAGTATTCTAAAATTCATGCTTGGACAAAACAAAACTTCACTGATTTATTTGTTGCTTCAATTGATAATGATGGAAGATTAGGTAGCGTAGAAAACTTTTCTAAAACCGTGAATACTAAATTTAATGAGTCCTCTCCTATTTTTACGAAAGATGGCAAAACCATGTATTTTACTAGAAACAATTACAACGACGGCAAAAAACGTAAAAGTGACGACAAAGTAATCATGGAAAAAATTTACAAAGCTGAATTAGTAAATGGAGAATGGACAAATGTAAAAGAACTTCCTTTTTCAAGCGACAATTACAAAACAGCACATCCTGCTTTGAGTACAGATGAGAAAACATTGTATTTTGCCTCAGATATGCCAGGAAGCTTTGGTAATTCAGACTTATACAAAGTTTCTATCGATTCCAATGGTAATTTTGGTTTACCAGAAAATTTAGGAACAACTATAAACACGGAAGGAAGAGAAACATTTCCTTTTATAGATGCTGATAATAATTTATTTTTTGCATCTGATGGACACCCAGGACTAGGTGGTTTAGACATTTTTGAAGCTAAAGTCAACAATAATTCTTTTGAAAAACCAGTTAATATTGGTAAACCCTTAAATAGTCAATTAGATGATTTTGGTTATGTAACTAACAAAGATGGTTTGGGATTTTTCTCCTCCAACAGAGATGGAGGAATAGGTTTTGATGACATTTATACCTTTAGAATTTGTACGCATACATTATCTGGATTAATAACAGATATTGATACAAAAGAAATTTTACCTAATTCCAAAGTAATTCTATATGATGATAAAATGAATAAAATTTCCGAGACAATTGCTTCAGAAAAAGGATTATATTCTTTTAAAATTGATTGTAATAAAAAATATTTGGTAAGAGTTTCAAAAGAAGAATACGAAACAATTGAAAAATCATTTGAACCAATTTCAATTAATGAAGAATCTAAATTAGATTTTGAACTAAAACGTAAAATATTCCCAATAGAAGTAGGTACAGATCTCGCTAAAGTATTAAATATTAGTATAATTTATTTTGATTTAGACAAATGGAATATTCGTAAAGATGCAGCAGAAGATTTAGAAAAAATAATTGCCGTTATGAACCAATATCCAAGTATGACAATTGATATCCGTTCACATACCGATAGTAGACAATCACATAAATACAATGAACAATTATCAGATCGTAGAGCAAAATCAACTTTAGAATTTATGGTTAAAAATGGTATAAATAGAAGTAGATTAACCGCAAAAGGGTATGGAGAAACGCAATTAGTAAATAACTGTTCAGATGATGTTCCTTGTAGTGAAACTGAACATCAGAAAAACAGAAGAAGTGAGTTTATAGTAATTAAAATGTAACTTACTTTAATTATTTTTTGGAAAGCAGTTGTTTAATTTAATAACTGCTTTTTTATTTTTTTATAAATATGTTAGTGTAGTACTTTTTACCTTCCTCATCAATTTTTATAGCTCCTCCAAAATGTGTGTAGTCACCTTCTAAATTAGCTTTATGGCTAGGACTATTAATCCAAGCATTCACAGTTGAACTTGCTGAAGAATAACCATAAGCAATGTTTTCACCAACTCTGTAAGCACCTAATACTTCTTGCAAATTAGATTTTCTCTTATCAAAACCATCATGTGTAACCACATGATTAACATACATGTAATCATTATGCTCAGCAGATTTATATGAAATATGATCAATAATATTTAACGGATTTAAACCTATTGAAACTCTATAATTGTTTACCTGATCTAATAATTCTAACTCGGCCGTAGAATGCGTATAACTTTTGACAACTTCAGTTGAAGAACTTGGATTACTTTCATTATCAGAAGAACATGATACAAATAAAACAAGCATTAACGCTAAAGTAACTGAATTTAATATTAAATTTTTCATGACTTTATCTTTTAAATTAATGAACTAAACAATTTAATAAAATCGACAAACTGTTTGATTTCTTAGATAAAGGTACAAAATAATCGGTAACATACATAAAAAATCGATGAAATACATCAAAATTTAACGTTTTAAACATTTGAATATCAAATACTTAAAACTTTACTTACATAAATAAAAAAATCCTAAGCTTTAAAACTTAGGATTTATAATGTATATTTTTTTAAAAATTTGATTATCAAGGAGATAAACGTTCTATCTTCCAATCGTATTCGTTAGTTAATTGATAGCGAATTCTATCGTGTAAACGATTTGGTCTTCCTTGCCAAAATTCTACTTCTACAGGGCGAACTAAAAAACCACCCCAATGTGCTG
>NZ_DITB01000094.1 GCF_002422095.1 Flavobacterium sp. UBA6195 | reverse complement strand
CGATAGTAAAAGAAACAATTGGCCGCCCAGATCCTGAAACTGTAGTACAGGAGCATGATATTTTAGTGGTTTATGGTTATAATAAAGACATCGAAACCTATTGTTTAGGACAAGAAGAACACCAAATTAGAAGCTAAAATGACCCGAATTCTCTCTACAAAAAAACTTTCAAAAGCATTAAAAAACAAACTTTCTGATGCTAAAATTGAACTTGTAGAAAAGAATTTTATTCAAACTAAATCTATTGATTTTGAAATACCTCAACTCAACGATTACTTAATATTTACAAGTAAAGAAGCGGTAAAAAGTGTTTTAAAATCGGACATAAAAAACGTTCATTCCATTTCGTGTTTGTGTGTGGGAAGTAAAACCCGAAGTTTCCTTGAAAAGAAAGAATTCACCGTTATTGAAAGTGCCGATTATGCGGAAGAATTAATCCAAATAATCGAATCAAAATATAAAACGAATTCGTTTACTTTCTTTTGCGGAAATATCAGAAGAAATACAATTCCTGCTTTTTTTCAGCAAAATAAAATCGCATATAACGAAATTGTCGTATATGAAACCAAACTGAAACCACACCAAATCAAAGAAACATTTGATGGCGTTTTGTTTTACAGTCCGTCTGGAGTCAACAGCTTTTTAGAAAAGAACACATTAGAAAATAAAACGTGTTTTTGCATTGGAACCACCACAGCAAAAGCATTAGAAAATAAAACAAAAAACATAGTAATTGCATCACAACCCACTGTTGAAAATGTAATTAACGAAGTAATACATTATTATAAACGCTTATAGCCAATTGCTTAAAGCATAAAGCATAAAAAATGATTAAGAACGACTTATTTTTACGAGCATTAAAAGGAGAAACTGTAGAACGTCCACCTGTATGGATGATGCGTCAAGCAGGAAGATATTTACCAGAATTTAGAGCTTTACGCGATAAATATGATTTCTTCACACGTTGCGAAACGCCAGAATTAGCTGCTGAAATCACAGTGCAACCCATTCGAATTGTAAAACCAGATGCGGCTATTTTATTCTCAGACATTTTAGTGGTTCCAAGAGCTATGGGAATTCACGTGGAACTAAAAGACAATTTAGGTCCGATAATTCCAAATCCAATTCGCACAATGGAACAAGTAAATCAAGTTTTTGTGCCGAATATTCACGAAACCTTAGGTTACGTAATGGATGCGGTAAAACTAACCAAAGAAATGTTGAATGACGAAGTGCCATTAATTGGTTTCGCTGGTTCGCCATGGACGATTTTCTGTTATGCGGTTGAAGGAAAAGGTTCTAAAAGTTTTGATACCGCAAAAGGATTTTGCTTTTCAAATCCAGTTGCGGCACACTTATTATTACAAAAAATCACTGATACTACGATTTTATACCTAAAAGAAAAAGTAAAAGCAGGTTGTAACGCCATTCAGATTTTTGATTCTTGGGGAGGCATGCTTTCTCCAGTAGATTATCAAGAATTTTCATGGCAATACATCAACCAAATCGTAGAGGCGTTAGCTGAAGAAACAGAAGTAATCGTTTTCGGAAAAGGATGTTGGTTCGCTTTAAACGAAATGTCAAAATCAAAAGCATCTGCTTTAGGAGTAGATTGGACTTGTTCACCAAGAAACGCTCGTTATTTAACGGGTGGTGACATCACATTACAAGGAAATTTTGATCCAAGTCGTTTGTTATCTCCAATTCCAACCATCAAAAAAATGGTTCACGAAATGATTGACGAATTCGGAAAAGACAAATACATAGTAAACTTAGGACATGGAATTTTACCAAATATTCCTGTGGATCATGCGAAGGCTTTTGTGGAAGCGGTGAAAGAGTATAAATAATTATGAATGGTGTTAATTTGAAATACTTGTCCATTTTACTATTTCTTTTTATTTGCATTCCAACTTCACATGTTAGTTTGCCTTTTTTTTTAGTAATTGGTTTATTGATACTTCAAATCTTTTCTTTAACAGATGAGTTTATATTGCTTTCAATTGAAAATTTATTTCTGATATTATCAATTTTAGGAATAATTTTATATTTAAATAAAAGATTAATATTGGGTTTTCTAGGTCAATTGCTGCTAATTATAGCGGTTATTGTTTTTGTAAAAATTGAAAATTTAAAACATTTTGAATTCACAATTCCTTTTACAATACACTTACTAATATCAAGCTTATATTTTTTAAAATTGTTTAGAGTAAAAAATGAAAAATAAATTCTACACCTACATACAAAACCTACAAGATCAAATCTGTAAAGGATTAGAAGATATTGATGGTGGTACTAAATTTCGTGAAGATATTTGGGAACGACCAGAAGGTGGCGGAGGTCGCACTCGCGTAATTGAAAACGGAACTGTTTTTGAAAAAGGCGGTGTAAACATCTCTGCTGTTCACGGGAAATTACCTGATACGATGCAAAAAATGTTCGGCGTAGGAGAAGCGGATTTCTTTGCTTGTGGATTGAGTTTGGTGATTCATCCGAAAAGCCCAATGGTGCCTACGGTTCATGCCAATTGGCGTTATTTTGAAATGTATGATGAAAACGGTAACATCATCAATCAATGGTTTGGTGGCGGACAAGATTTAACCCCGTATTATCTGTTTGAGGAAGATGTAAAACATTTTCACCAAACTTGTAAAACGGCTTGCGACAAACATAATCCAGGATTTTATCCGAACTATAAAAAGAAATGTGACGAATACTTTTGGAACGCACACCGTAATGAAGCTCGTGGAATTGGTGGTTTGTTTTTCGATTATTTGAAAGAAACCGACACCATGAAAATGGAAGATTGGTACAATTTTGTAACAGAAGTTGGGAATTCATTCCTTCAAGCATATGTTCCAATTGTAGAAAAAAGAAAAGATTTACCTTATACAGATGCTCAAAGAACTTGGCAAGAAATTCGTCGTGGTCGTTATGTAGAATTCAATTTGGTTCACGATAAAGGCACTCTTTTTGGACTAAAAACGAACGGTAGAATCGAAAGTATTTTGATGAGTTTACCACCCCATGTGCAATGGGTATATGATCATCATCCAGAAACAGGAAGTGAAGAAGAAAAATTATTAAAAATATTAGCAAAACCAATTGATTGGGTATAATTATCCAATATCAATCACAAATCATAAAATATTATGTTTCCAATACACAGAGGTCGTCGTTTAAGAGTAAACGAATCTATAAGAAGTTTAGTTCGCGAAACTAGTTTAAGCCCCGCTGATTTTATGTTTCCAATGTTTATCATGGAAGGTGAAAATACCAAAGTGGAAATCTCTTCTATGCCAGGCATTTTCCGTCGCACTTTAGATTTAACGGTAGAAGAAGTGAAAGAATTATTCGCTTTAGGAATTCGTGCCGTAAACATCTATGTAAAAGTTAGCGATGATTTAAAAGACAATACTGGAAAAGAAGCATGGAACGATAATGGTTTGATGCAAAGAGCCATTCGTGCTATTAAAGAAGCTTGTCCAGAAATGATTGTAATGCCTGATGTGGCTTTAGACCCATATTCGATTTATGGTCACGATGGAATTATTGAAAAAGGTGATGTAGCAAATGATGCCACAAATGATGCTTTAGTAAAAATGGCGGTTTCACATGCACAAGCTGGTGCCGATTTTGTGGCTCCTAGTGATATGATGGATGGTCGTGTTTTACGTTTACGTCAAGGTTTAGATGCTGCGGGATTTCATAATGTTGGTATTATGAGTTATTCGGCAAAATATGCTTCTGCTTTTTATGGTCCGTTTCGTGACGCTTTGGACTCTGCTCCAAAAGATGCTGATGTAGAAGTTCCAAAAGACAAAAAAACCTACCAAATGGATTATGCGAATCGCATCGAAGCAGTAAAAGAAGCACTTTGGGATGTAAAAGAAGGTGCAGATATGGTTATGGTAAAACCTGGAATCGCTTATTTAGATATCGTTCGTGAAGTGAAAAATGCAGTGGATGTTCCGGTAACAGTTTTCCATGTTTCGGGAGAATATGCGATGATTAAAGCTGCTTCGGAAAGAGGTTGGTTAGATCATGATAAAATTATGATGGAACAATTAATGTGTATCAAAAGAGCGGGTGCGAGTTTGATTTCCACTTATTTTGCTAAAGAAGCAGCCATTTTATTAAATAAAAAGTAATGTGACATTTGTCACAAACCAAGTGAAAGCGATATTGTAATTTTATCGATATTTCTAAATTATATCAAAATGAAACTTATTTTTAAATCGTTTGCTGTTTTTACATTAGCCATTTCTTTAACGAATTGTGGCGAAAAAAAAGAAACTGATGCCTACGGAAATCCTGTTGAAGAAAAAACAGAAGTAGTAACAGAAACTACAGTTGATCCATTACTAGCAAAAGGGCAAGAACTTTTCGAAGGAAAAGGAACGTGTACCGCATGTCATAAACCTGATACAAAAGTAATTGGACCAGCAATAAAAGATATCGCTAAAATTTACAAGGAAAAAGGAGCAAGTATCGCTTCTTTTATAAACGAAGAAAGTGAAGCGATTGTTGACCCAACACAATACGAAACTATGAAAGCTAACTTTGTTATTACAAAAGCCATGACAGCTGAAGAACGCAAAGCGCTAGAAGTATATATGATGAGTTTCGAATAATTGTTACTCAACCACCAATTTAAAGCCCACGCGCGGAATGTTTTCGATTCTCACGTGGGTTTCTTCTTTTATGATTTTTCGTAATCTTGAAATAAATACATCTAAACTTCTTCCTAAGAAATAATCATCGCTTCCCCATAATTCTATTAAGATTTTTTCACGCTTTAGAACGGTATTCGGGTTGTCTAAAAATAATTTTAAAAGTGACGCTTCTCTTTCGGTTAAAGTTATGCTTTGATTGTCATTTTTCAATAAATAATTCTCAGGTTCAAATTGAAAACTTCCAAACTTATATTGTTTTTGGTTTAAATTATCGGTTGATTTCTGACTTCGATTTAAGAAAATTTCGATTTTTAAAATCAATTCTTCAATCGAATAAGGTTTTACCAAATAATCATCGGCACCCAATTTCAAACCTTTAATTCGGTCGTCTTTCATGGTTTTTGCTGAAAGGAAAATAATCGGAATTTCTTGATTTCGTTTTCTGATTTCAGTTGCCATTTCAAATCCATCCATATCGGGCAACATAATATCTAAAACACATAAATCAAAAGATTCTTTACAAAACAATTGAAAAGCTTCTTTCCCATTGGCGCAATGCGTTACATCAAAATGTTGCTCTAAATTATCGGAAGTTAAAAACGCTAAGGTTTCGTCGTCTTCAACATACAAAATGCGCTTTTTACTCATAATCGTTTTTATTTATTTGGATGGTTATGGTGATTCCTTTTTCTTCATTATTATTAGCTTCGACTTTCCATTTATGCCATTCGCAAACGCGTTTTACATACGAAAGTCCGATTCCAAAACCTTCTATATCTTTACTATCTTCCCTTGCTACACGATAGAATTTATCAAAAACAAATGGCAAATCGCTTTCTGGAATTCCACAACCGTTATCGGTAAATTTTAAAGCCAATCCTTTTGAATTTTCATGAGATTGAATTAAAATTTCTGGATTGTTACCTGAATATTTTACGGCATTGTCCAAAATATTATAAATCAGGTTATAAAAGTGAAATTCATCGGCTTGAATGCTATAATTTTGATCTAATTGAATTTCAATTTTAATTTCTTTTTGATGTTTTAAAAATATGTTTTCTCTAACTAACTCTAATAATACTTTCAGATCCACTTTCGATTTTTCTAACTCAATTTGCTTGCTTTCGGTCTTCGCTACATATAGAATTTTCTCGATGTGCTGGTTCAACTTGTTACTTTGATTAATAATAATTTGCATGTATTTTGAAAGCTTAGGATTGTCGATAATTTCCTTTTGAGTATTGGCATAATTAGACGCAATTAAAATGGAAGCCAAAGGTGTTTTGAATTCATGCGTCATATTGTTGATGAAATCCTTCTGCAAATCGGTGTATCTTTTTTGCTTTAACATCAATAAAACAGAATATACATAAATGATTAAAACCAAGAATAAAACGCCAGTAAAAATCCAATATTGCGATAAACTTCTAAAATAAGTTTGTTTGATATTTGGGAATCGAACTGCAAAATAATAGGTTAAATCCGTATTTTTTGAAAAACATTCGGCACAAAATTTAGAAGGTTCTTTTCCATTATCTGAAATATAATTTCCATACACCATAGCATCTGAACTACAATCATAAATGGCATATTCATAATCTAATTCGAGCTTAACTTTTTCAAATTCAACTTTTAAATATTGTTCTAGTATGTTATTCTCAAAAACATCATTAACATTAACAATAAAATAATTTTCTGATACTTTTTTAATTTGATTACCAATTGGCAATTCCTTTTTATTGTCTTTGTAAATTTTACCTACTACATCTTGTAAAGCAAAATGGATTTTATCTTCCATATCCTTTTTCTCAAATATATAGGCTTGATTGAGCAAAAACAATTGCATGATAAT
>NZ_DITB01000055.1 GCF_002422095.1 Flavobacterium sp. UBA6195 | reverse complement strand
ATTTCAGGAACTACAGGTTGGTTAGTAGATTACCCGAAAATGGCACAATTGTGCGAAGCAAAAAACGGTAGTTTTATTTATGCTTCTAATTTTAGTTTAGGTGTAAATGTGTTTTTTGAATTGAATGAATATTTAGCCAAAATGATGGCTAACTTGAAGCAATACAACGTTTCAATGGAAGAAATTCATCACACTCAAAAATTAGATGCTCCAAGTGGAACAGCCATTACATTAGCAGAAGGTGTTATCAAACATACAGACTATGCGAATTGGACACTAGAAACTCCAATTAGCAACGAAATTCATATTGAAGCAAAGCGTATCGAAAATGTTCCTGGAACTCATAGTATTTTCTATGACAGTGAAGTGGATCAAATTGAAATCAAGCACACCGCTCATAGTCGTGAAGGTTTTGCTTTAGGAGCTGTTGTTGCTGCTGAATGGTTAGTAGGTAAAAAAGGGATTTTTAACATGAAAGATGTTTTGGGTTTAACCTCAAAATAAAACAATTATAAAATTTAACAAGTAAACGATATTAAAAATGGAAATATCAGGTTGGTTAATCTTTATCTTATTCATTCAAGTAATTCACGGAATTGGAACTTGGAAATTATACGTAAAAGCAGGTAGAAAAGCATGGGAAGCATTTGTTCCAGTTTACAACGGAATTGTATTAATGCAAATCATCAACCGTCCAAAATGGTGGATTTTACTCCTTTTTATTCCAGTTATCAATTTGTTTTTATTTCCAATAATTTGGATTGAAACCTTACGAACTTTTGGTAAAAAATCAACGGTTGATATGGTTTTAGGAGTTGTTACTCTTGGACTTTACATTGCTTATGTAAATTACACACAAGAGACCACTTATCACGCGAATCGTGATTTGACTCCACCTAACAAAACTATGGATACTTTAGGTTCATTATCGTTTGCTATTGTTGTTGCAACTTTAGTTCATACTTATTTTATTCAACCTTATACTATCCCAACTTCATCATTAGAAAAATCTTTACTAGTAGGTGACTTTTTATTTGTGAGTAAATTCCATTACGGAGCCAGAACTCCAATGACACCTATTGCCGCACCAATGGTTCACGATACTTTACCAATTGTAAAAGTAAAATCATACACTTCAAAACCTTCATTACCTTATTTCCGTTTTCCTGCTTTACAAAAAATAGAACGTAATGACATTGTAGTGTTTAACTGGCCTGCAGACACTTTGTTTCACATGTACAAAGCGGCAGATAAAAGATATGATAAACCTATCGATAAAAAAACCAACTACGTAAAACGTTGCACCGCTATTCCTGGTGATAAAATTGAAATTAAAGATGGTATCATTTTTATTAACGGAAAAGAATCGATTCTTCCTGAAAGAGCAAAACCGCAGTATTCATACAAAGTCGCTTGGGATGGTAAAACACCCGTTGATTTAGATTACATTAAAAAAGAACTTCACATAACAGATGCTTTTGGACAAATTGCAAAAGACACTTTAATTTTTAGCGCTTTACCACAAGCCTCAGTAGATAGATTAAGAAATATCCCTGGATTAACAAAAGTAGAACGCATCATTCATAAAGAAACTGATAAATCTATTTTCCCCGGAACAAAAGATTGGAATGTCGATAACTTAGGTCCTATATACATTCCTGAAGCTGGAAAAACAGTTGAGTTAAATAAAGAAACTTTACCTTTTTATAAAAAAGTTATAGGTGAATACGAAGGAAATGACTTGAAAGTAAACGGAGATGAAATTCGTATCAACGGACAAATTGCAACTTCTTATACTTTTAAACAAGATTATTATTGGATGATGGGAGATAACCGTCACAATTCCTTAGACTCTCGTTATTGGGGATTTGTTCCAGCAGATCACATCGTTGGAAAACCAATTTTCATTTGGATGAGTATTGATGGTATTAATGATGGCATTAAAAACTGGAGCATTCGTTGGGATAGATTATTCACTACAGTTAGCGGTGATGGTCAGCCAAAATCGTATTTCCAATTTTTCTTAATTGCTTTAGCAGGTTATTTTGCTTTTGATTACTTCAGAAAAAAGAAGAAAAAGAAAGAAGAAGCTTAATATAATTTTAACCGAATTTCACTAATTAGCACGAAATAACTTGTGATGATTAGTGAAATTCGTGTTTTTAAAAACAATAATTTATCATGAACAACATTCTTATACATCCCACTTATTTTCCATCGATTAGTCATTATGTAGCAATACTTCAGGCGGATTCGGTTACGTTTGAAATGGAAGACAATTTCCAAAAACAAACGAACAGAAATAGGATGTATATTTATAGTCCAAACGGAATTCAATTGTTAAATATTCCTGTAAAGCACTCAAAAGACAAACATCAAAAGTATAAAAATGTTCGTATCGAAAATGATTTTGGTTGGCAGAAAAACCATTTTAAATCGCTAGAAGCTGCTTATAGAACTTCCCCTTTTTTTGAATATTTTGAAGATGATTTCCGTCCGTTATTCGAGAAAAAACATGAGTTTTTAATGGATTTAAATTTAGAAGTTTTCGAATTGGTAAACGAATCCTTAGGAATTACGATTCAACCAAATAAAACAACTGAATTTTTTCATGATGTTCCTAATTTTAAAGATTTCCGACATTTAGCAAACGGAAAGAAAGACATTACACAATTAGAAGAATACACGCAAGTATTTGAAGAAAAACATGGTTTTATAAACAACTTAAGCATTTTAGACTTGCTTTTTAATGAAGGAAGATACGCTGTGGATTATCTGAAAAATCAAAAGATTTAAATTATTCTTCTGTTTTTTCAACCAAATTTAATCTCGTTAATTGCGGGAAATGATCGCTTTGAACAAAAGAATCTAGAGAAGTAAATTCTTTCACCTCGATATTATTTTCAACGAAAACATAATCAATTCTGGCTGGATAATATTTAAAATTATACGACTTTCCAAAACCAGTTCCTGCTTGTTCGAAAGCATCTTTCATATCTCCTTTCACCGTTCTGTACACGTAAGAGAAAGCACTATTATTCAAATCACCACAGATAATTTTTGGGTACTTGCACGCATCAAAGTGTTTTTTAATAATTTCTGCTTGTTGCTGTTGAAGCGTAAATGCTTCACTAATTCGCATAAAAATAAACTTTGATTTTTCTTGATTAAGATCTTCGTGTATATCGGTACTGATTTTAATAGATTGCAAGTGCATACTATAAATTCGTAACGTATCTTTACCTTTTAAAATATCGGCATAAATAACATTATTGCTTGTATTAGGAAATTGAATTTCTCCCTTCTCAATCATTTTGTAATTGGAATAAATGGCTTGACCATATTTATTTTTTCCACCATATAACTTTACAAAACTATGTGGGTATTTTTTTACTGACACTTTATCGTTAGGCGAAAACTCTTGTAAACACAAGATATCAGGATGCTTTTCATCAATTAATTTTGAAATTTGTTCAGGCACATCGCCTTGCGGAAGCCATTCGTACAAATTAAAAAGACGGACATTATAACTCATTAAAGTAAAGTCGCCTTCTTCCACTTGAAGATTGGTTTCCGAAAATTTATAAAAACGATTAATAAAGGTAATTCCAAGCAACAATACTAATCCTGAAAGTAACATTTGTCTTTTTAGTTGTAACAACCAAAAAACAAAAAAGAAGAAATTCAAAATCAAAAAGAAGGGAAGAATTAGCGACAATACACTTAAAAAAGGAAAGGCTTTAGGCGCTAAGAAAGGTAATAAATACGCAAGAAACGTCAATACAGTAAGTACTGTATTAAAAAAAAACATTATTTTGCTTAACCATGACTGTTTCTGCATTTATTTTCCAGCTTTAAAAAGAAATTCTTTTTCCTCTTTAGTTAGACTATCATAACCCGATTTACTAATTTTATCTAAAATATCATCAATCTGTTTTTGTGTAATATCTTTTTCTGAGAACGAATTTACTACTTTTTTTGTTGTATTGCGATGTACTTTTTTAAATGGGGTTTTCTTTTTTTGTTTAGAAAGATTCGCAAAGAAATCTAAAACAAACAAAATTCCTTTACTTAAATCGGTTCCCGATTGTAATAACTTAACGTAAAGAAAACCAAAAAGTGCACCACCTAAATGCGCTATATGTCCGCCTGTGTTATCTAAAGGCAACTGAATTAAATCTAGTAATAAAATAACAAATGTGACATGCCATAGCTTCACAATTCCAATCAATGGAATACGCAACAACATAAAGGGTGCATAAGTCGTAACGCTAAGCAAAATTGCCATAATAGCACCACTAGCTCCAACCAGCAAACCTGATTTCCCAATTAGAATATAGGAAAGCACAAATATAATTCCAGAGAAAACACCACCTAAAATGTAAACACCAAGCAATTGTCTATCTGTAAAATATGTTGAAAACAATCTTCCTGCAAAATGAAGCACTAACAAATTAAAAAATAAATGTAAAAACTTAGCATGAAAAAAATTAAACGTAATTAATGTCCAAGGCGTTCTAACTAAATTACCAAGATCAGACGACAAAGCAATCCATGTTGGAATTTGAAATTTTCCAACAGAAAAACTATAAAAAAACACCAACGAAAACAAGAAGAAACCGATGTTCCAAAAGATTAACTTTTGCACCATGCCACCTGTTCTGTATTGTAGTTTTAAATCGTCTAAAATGTTCATCTTTTCTCTTTGTTCTTTATTCTTTTTTCTAAAAAACTTATCTATCCCAACGGTTTTGATCAAACTGATTTTTCTTCCAATACCACATCATAATAAAACCAATTAAAGCACCACCTACATGGGCAAAATGGGCAATATTTCCTCCAAAAAGACTAAATCCTGTTACACCCGAGAACAAATCTAACAATACAATCACAGGTACAAAATATTTAGCTTTAATAGGAACTGGAATAAACATCATCATCAACTCGGCATTAGGAAACATAAAGGCAAAAGCTACTAATAATCCGTAAATAGCACCTGAAGCTCCCACGGCAGCGGTTTGATTTTTTATTGCAGCATCAAATAAAATTTTAAAATCATCTCCATTTAAATTTAATTTATCAAAAGTAGCTTGTGCATTTTCATACAACAATTGTCCCTGAAACTGATTTCCGCTAACAAAATCGGTGTTTAAAATAGTATGAATATCTGCTGAAGTTATCGCTGAATTTTGTAATTGATCTAGAAGTGTATGAATTTCATAATAATTAACGCCCGAATGAATCAAAGCAGCTCCTAATCCACAAGATAAATAGAAAAATAGAAATTTCTTAGCTCCCCAAAAATGCTCCAATGCGCTACCAAAAGAAATCAATGCAAACATATTAAAGAAAATATGCATAGGACTGCCGTGCATGAACATGTGCGTTATGGGTTGCCAGAATTGAAATTTATCACTTTCAAAGTAATATAGCGCCAATAAATCATTCGATTGCGGCACCACAAAACTTCCAATAAAACACAAAACATTAATTATCAATAACTGCTTAACAGTATCGGTCATGTTATTCATCATATCGCAAATTTTTTATCTAGATCTTCTACCGTTAACGTGATAAAAGTTGGTTTTTGAAAAGGCGAAACATTGGGTTCTTTACACGCAAATAACGAATTTACTAAATTTTCTTGTTCCTTTTCGGTTAAATAAGTTCCGGTTTTAACGGCCATACTTTTCGCCATCGATTTGGCAATGCTATCACTCTGTGAAAAACTACTTTCTGGAATTTCATTTTGTAGATTCCCAATTAATTCTTCTAAAACAATGGATATTTCACTTTCAGCCATTCCAATTGGCAATCCTGAAATTTGAATAGAATCAATATTGAAAGCATCAAAAACAAATCCAGTGTTTTCTAAAGAAGACTGCAATTCTTTCAATAAAATCATCTCATCAGAAGAAAAATACAATTCCAATGGAAATAACAACTGCTGGCTCGAAGCTTTCTGAACCGTAATATTAGTCAGAAATTGTTCATACAACACACGTTGGTGCGCTCTTCCTTGATCAATAACCAACATTCCCGATTTTATGGCGCTAACGATATATTTTTTATGAATTTGATAGGTTGATGTGGTTTTAGTTTCCATCACATCATCTTCAAACAATTTACTAGTAACTTCTTCACTTTCAAATGAAAAAGTTTCTATTTCTTGAGTGTCCTGCTTTAATCCAACGTATAAACTTTCCCAACTTGCTGTTGACGTTTCCTTTTTATAACTTCCAAAAGAAGACAACGGCTTCGAACTCGGTTTTTCAGCCGCAAATGGATTAAAACTAGAATCTACTTGAATTGTTGGAAAATCAGCTTCTCTATTTTTATATTCGTAAGGCGTGTCTAAATTTGAATCGCGCTCAAAATCTAAAACGGGCGCTACGTTAAATTGCCCTAAACTATGTTTCACTGCCGAACGCAAAATCGCATATAACGAATGTTCATCGTCAAACTTAATTTCAGTTTTTGTAGGATGAATGTTGATATCGATAGTATGAGGTGGCACTTGCAAATACAAGAAATAACTTGGTTGATTACCTTCTTTCAACAAACCTTCGTAAGCACTCATGATAGCATGATGCAAATACGCACTTTTGATATATCTATCGTTCACAAAGAAAAACTGTTCGCCTCTACTCTTTTTTGCAAATTCAGGTTTTCCTACAAATCCAGAAATGGTAATTAACTCGGTTTCTTCCGAAACTGGCACTAACTTTTCGTTTGTTTTTCCACCAAAAATATTCACTATTCTTTGACGGTAATTAGAACTTGGTAAATTGTATAATTCACTCCCGTTATGCATCAAAGTAAATGAAATCGACGGATGCGCCATCGCTACACGTTGGAATTCATCCATCACATGACGAAATTCTACTATTTCCGATTTCAAGAAATTTCTTCTGGCTGGAATATTGAAAAACAAATTCTTAACGGCAAACGAGGTTCCTTTTGGTAAAACCGCAACATCTTGGGTTACCAATTTACTACCCTCAATAACAATATGAGTTCCAAGTTCTTCTTGGTCTTGTTTTGTTTTTAATTCCACATGAGCAATCGCAGCAATTGATGCTAATGCTTCGCCACGAAAACCTTTGGTATGCAAATCGAATAAATCTTCTGCTTTTCGAATTTTAGATGTAGCATGACGTTCGAAACACAAACGGGCATCGGTCATATTCATACCCAAACCATTATCAATTACTTGAACTAAGGTTTTTCCGGCTTCTTTAACGATTAATTTAATGTCCGTCGATTTGGCATCAACGGCATTTTCCAACAACTCTTTCACAACAGAAGCTGGGCGTTGCACCACTTCTCCAGCAGCTATTTGATTAGCAACATGATCCGGTAAAAGTTGAATAATACTCGCTGCCATTATTTTCTTCTAAATATGGAAAAATCGAAATCGATGATAAAGAAAAAGATCAACACCAAAATTAAGGCAATGATAATAACGCGCATATTGAAAGAACGATTCTTTCTGTTTCTGCTAGCGTCTCTAGCATCGCTCCACATTGCTCTCATATCGTTATAACTTGCGGTTTCTCTATCGCGTCGTATTGCAGAATCAAAATCAAATGGATTATCTACTGTTTTGCCTTCGTAATGACGAGGCGTGTAATTAAATCTTTTGTTCTTTGGCATTCTACCTTTTCCAAACTTAATCATGTCGCATTATTTTTTTCAAATTTAAGGATTTTTACGCGTTTAATCTCCAAATTTTTGTTAACAAAAAATCCCGATGAAAATCGGGATTAGTATATTGTTTTTAAAGAAAATCCTTTATTTTCTATTCAAATCTACCATTTTAATTGCAGCAATTGCTGCTTCTACTCCTTTGTTTCCGTGTTTCCCACCACTTCTGTCTAATGACTGTTGCATGTTGTTATCGGTTAGCACACAAAAAATAGTTGGTACATCATATAAAAGATTTAAATCTTTCATTCCTTGTGTAACACCTTCGCATACAAACTCGAAATGCATGGTTTCGCCTTTAATTACACAGCCAATTACAATTACAGCGTCTAGCTCTAATTTTTCATGCATTTGACGTGCTCCGAAAATCAATTCGAAACTTCCTGGCACATTCCAACGGATGATATTTTCAGGTAAAGCACCACAATCTGTTAAAGCTGAGAAAGCTCCGTTATATAAACCTTCGGTAACTTCTTCGTTCCATTCTGAAACAACAATCCCAAACCGAAAATCTTTCGCGTTTGGGATTGTGTTTTTATCGTAATTAGATAAATTTTTATTTTCTGTTGCCATTCTTATTCAGTCATTGCAATAAAAGCATCAATATTCATTCCTTCTTTAGAAGTTTCATATTTCTCTTTAATCTCAACAAATAAAGCATGAGCTTCAGCTTTTTTACCAGCTGTTAAATATAATTGAGCTGCTTTTAATAAATATCTTGGTGTAGTGAAATCATTTTCAGAAGCTTCAGCTGCTTGTTTGTAGTAAGAAATAGCATCATCTACTTTATTAGTTTCAGATAAAGCATCTCCAATAGCTCCTAAAGCGATAGGTTTTAAAATAGCATCATCAGATTTGAATTTCTCTAAATATGTGATAGCATTTTTAAAATCACCTAGGTTTAAATAAGCCATACCAGCGTGGTAGTTTGCTAAATTTCCAGCATCAGTACCAGCATATTGCTCTGCAATTCCAATAAAACCTAATTTACCTTCACCACCTTTAAGTGCTAAATTGTATAAAGAATCATTTTTTTCTGTAGCATCAACTGCTTGTTGAAAATATTGTTGCGCTTGGAAAATTTCGTTTGCAGCTTTTTCTTCTTTAGGCTCAACAACAAAACGATTGTATAACAAATAAGATAATGTTCCAATCGCAATTGCACCTACAATACCTAAAAGTAGTTTTTGATTTTTAGCTACCCAATCCTCAGTTTTTGAAGCTGTTTCATCTAAAGCATTAAAAACCTCAGCTGTAGTACTATCTTGTACATCAACTGCTTCTACTTCGTCAAACTCGTTTTCAACTTTTGCTTCTTCAGGTTTTGGAGCTTTGTAACCTCTTTTGTTATATGTTGCCATTTATTTTTAATTTAATGAGGTGCAAAAATATAATTTTTATTAAAATTTAAAACCATTTTTGTAGATATTTTTAAGATTTTCAATTTACTTTTGCAGAAAGTCTTATATTTAGTCATCTAACAACCTTTAATTATTGTGTTTTTAAAACAATTATCTTTACTTAATTATAAGAATTTAGCCCAAATCGAATTTGATTTTGACGCTAAAATTAATTGTTTTGTTGGAAAAAACGGTGTTGGAAAAACCAATATTTTAGATGCTATTTACCATTTAGCCTACGGAAAGAGCTATTTTAATCCGTTAGCGGTTCAGAATATCAAACATGGCGAAGAGTTTTTTGTGATTGATGCTTTACTTGAAAAAAACGGAAAAGAAGAAAAAATTGTTTGCAGTTTAAAAAAAGGGCAAAAAAAAACCATTAAGCGAAACGGAAAAGTCTATGAAAAACTTTCTGAACATTTGGGATTAATTCCTTTAGTAATCATTTCTCCTTCTGATGCCGATTTGATTGTAGAAGGAAGCGAAACTCGCAGAAAATTTATTGATAGTGTAATTGGAACATTAGACAACCAATATTTACAATTGCTGATTCAATACCAAAAAACGTTAGCACAACGCAATGCTTTATTGAAATATTTCGCTTTAAACCAAACTTTTGATGCAGACAATTTAGCTATTTACAACGAATTATTAAGCGAAACCGGACAATTAATCTTCAAAAAAAGAAACCAATTTTTAAACGATTTCATTCCGATTTTCCAAAAGCATCACACGAATATTTCTGGCGGAAATGAATCGGTTGCTTTGCGTTACGAAAGTCAATTATTCGAAAAAGATTTACTATCGCTTTTAGAAGAATCGCTTCAAAAAGATAGAATTATTCAATATACCAGCGCCGGAATTCACAAAGACGATTTGGTTTTTGAAATTGATGGTTTCCCAATTAAGAAATTTGGTTCGCAAGGCCAACAGAAATCATTTTTGATTGCTTTGAAATTGGCACAATTCGAATTTATGAAAAAACAAAGTGGCGAATTACCGATTCTTCTTTTTGATGATATTTTCGATAAATTAGACGAAACTCGTGTACAAAAAATCGTAACCATGGTAAATGATGCCGTTTTTGGACAAATTTTTATTTCCGATACACATGCCGAACGAACGGAACTAATTATTAAAGAAACGCATCAATCGTATAAAATATTTCCGATTTAATTTTGGAACGCGGATAAAACGGATTCTACGAAGCGCGAATGATAAGAGTTTTACTTTGCGGTCTTTGCGAAAAAACTTGGCGGCCTTTGCGTTTAAATTTCCACAAAGCAATTCTTGAATTTGAAAATTACCACATAAACATTACATTTGAAAAAAATTATTCTACTATGAATATTCAAACCAATTTCTCTCTAAAAAATTACAATACTTTTGGAATTGAAGCTAAAGCCAAACAATTTGTTTCTGTAAGCTCGATTGCAGAATTGAAAGAAGTGTTGACAGAAAACGACGATATTTTTATTTTGGGTGGCGGAAGCAATATGCTTTTAACACAGGACATCGAAAAATTAGTCGTTCACGTTAATTTAAATGGAAGAGAAATTGTTGAAGAAAACGATGATTTTGCGATTGTAAAAGCACAAGCTGGCGAAAATTGGCACGAATTTGTACTTTGGTGCATCGACCAAAATTTTGGTGGCATTGAGAATTTATCCTTAATTCCAGGAAACGTTGGTACGACACCAATTCAAAATATTGGAGCTTATGGAGTAGAAATCAAAGATACGATGTTTTCTTGTGAAGCTTTAAACCTAAAATCATTAGAAATCGAAACTTTCACTAACGCACAATGTAAATTTGAATATCGTGAAAGTGTTTTCAAAAACGAATTGAAAAATCAATACATCATTACTTCGGTTAGTTTTAAATTAACGAAGAGAAATCATAAAGTTTCTACGACTTATGGCGCTATCGAAACTGAATTAAAACAAAACGGAATCGAAAACCCAACTTTAAAAGACGTTAGCAATGCTGTAATTGCCATTCGTCAAAGTAAATTACCAGATCCAAAAGAATTAGGTAATAGCGGAAGTTTCTTTAAAAACCCAATCATCGCAAAAGAAGCCTACGAAAAAGCAAAAGCACTTCATCCAGAAATGCCACATTATGTAGTTTCTGAAACCGAAGTAAAAGTTCCTGCAGGTTGGTTAATTGAACAAGCTGGTTTTAAAGGAAAACGTTTTGGTGATGCGGGTGTACATAAAAATCAAGCCTTGGTTTTAGTCAATTACGGAACGGCAACAGGAGCTGAAATTGTAGCGCTTTCGAGAAATATTCAACAAACAATTTTAGAAAAATTCGGAATTGCAATAGAAGCGGAAGTGAATATTATTTAGTGGGAAGCTAGGTGATGGAAGCTGGAAGTCAAAATCTTTGTGTGCTTTTAAAACACATAGACACATTAGGTCTTCTTTGTGTTGATTTTAGGCGTTTCACTCTGCATAGTTAACATAGAAAATCAGTTTAAATCTGCGTTTTGCATTAGCAAATCTGTTCTATTCGCGTGCTAATTTTTTCCAACTTAAAGATTTCTTCCATTTCTTTAATATGTGTTCCAAAAATTTTGAATTTGTTTTTTGAGATTTGTTTGAAATTTGGGATTTGTTATTTGGATTTTAATTAATTTTGCAGTTCAAAATAGAAAAAGATGAAACTTGTATTAGTAACCATTGGACTTTTAGGACTTGCGTTTGCAGGTATCGCGATAAAAATTTGGGCAAAAAAAGACGGAAAATTCGCTGGAACTTGTGCTAGCCAAAGTCCGTTTTTGAATAAAGATGGAGAAAACTGTAGCTACTGCGGAAAAACTCCTGAACAAATGAAAGACTGCAGCGAACCTTCGCACTCTTAATTTTCAAAATTTATGATATTAACAATACTCTTAATCGCTTTTGCGGTTATCGTGTTTATTCAATTTATTTATTACCTTTTTATTTTCGGAAAATTCTCTTTTGGTAAAAAACCAGAAGGAACTCCGAAACGTTTGCCTATTTCCATTATTGTTTGTGCAAAAAATGAGGCAGAAAATATTAAAAAGTATTTTCAAACTTTGGTTACCCAAAACTATCCCGATTACGAAATTGTCTTAATTGACGATGCTTCGAGTGATGAAACTTTGGAATTATTTGAAAGTTACGAAAAGCAATATGCGAATGTAAAATTGGTAAAAGTTCAAAACAATGAAGCGTTTTGGGGTAATAAAAAATTCGCGTTAACTTTAGGAATCAAAGCGGCAAAAAACGAGTATTTAGTATTTACAGATGCGGATTGTTACCCAGCTTCAAACGATTGGTTGTTGCAAATTTCGACTCAATTTACGAAAGAAAAAACGATTATTTTAGGCTATGGTGCTTATGAAAAAGTTAAGAATTCATTCCTAAACAAAATCATTCGTTTTGAAACGATGTTAACCGCTACACAATATTTTTCGTGGGCTAAAATTGGCATACCTTACATGGGTGTTGGGCGCAATTTAGCTTATAAAAAAGAAGAATTTTTCAATGTTCGTGGTTTTATGGATCACATGAAAATTCGTTCAGGTGATGATGATTTGTTTATCAATCAAGCTGCTAACAAAAAGAACACGGCGATTTTATACACACCCGAAAGTTTTACTTTTTCGGAACCTAAAACTACTTTTTCGTCTTGGGTTTACCAAAAAAGAAGACACGCTACCACTGCAAAATTCTACAAAGGATTTGATAAATTTCAGTTGGGATTATTTTTCTTTAGTCAGTTTTGGTTTTTAGTTTTGGCGATTATTTTGTTAGCGTTTCAATTTCAATGGATGATTGTGACAGGAATTATCGTTTTTAGATATTTATTCACTTGGATTTCTTTAGGCTATGCCGCTGGAAAACTAAAAGAAAAAGATGTAATGTATTGGTATCCAATTATCGAAATTGTACTTATCTTTACCCAACTGAGCGTATTTTTTAGAAACCTCATCTCAAAACCTGTACATTGGAAGTAAATTCGGTCATTATTCAAGAAAACATTGAAAAAGCAAAAAAGGGAGACCAAGTTGCTTTTACGTTTTTATTGGATTTTTTCTGGAATGAAGTGTACGGATTCATGCTAAAACGCACCGAAAACGAAACCGACACCGAAGACATCGTAATTGAAACTTTCGCAAAGGCATTTGATAAAATCGCGACTTACAATCCTGAATATGGTTTTAACACTTGGTTGATTGCGATTGCAAAAAATGTCCATATCGACATGCTTCGCAAAAAGAAATCGTCTTTATTTATTGAAATGAATGACGAAGAAGATCATCAAGCGTACAGTGTGGCTGACGATTCCAATTCTGCTGAAGATGAATTGATTATCGAGCAAAATTTAGCACAATTACTTCAATACATCAAACAATTAAAACCTGCTTATCAGGAAGTCATTCAAATGCGTTATTTTCAAGAAATGACGTATCAAGAAATGGCTGAACAAATTGATGAACCACTCAATAACATCAAAATTAAACTGCTTAGAGCTAAAAAATTATTGGCGGAGATTATTTCTGGAAAATAAACTTCTAAACAAATCTTAAAACTTTACATTCTTCTATAGAAATCCATCATTTCTAATTATCTTTGCCTATCAAAATTTTGATTATGGACACGGCTATTGATACTATTTTTCCACCAAGAGAACCCAAACCAAAATGGTTGCGTGTAAAATTACCAACCGGTAAAAACTATACCGAACTTAGAGGTTTAGTAGACAAATATAAACTGAATACGATTTGTACTTCGGGAAGTTGTCCTAATATGGGCGAATGTTGGGGCGAAGGAACGGCAACTTTCATGATTTTAGGAAATATTTGTACCCGTTCGTGCGGCTTTTGTGGTGTAAAAACCGGTCGTCCTGAAACTGTGGATTGGGACGAACCTGAAAAAGTAGCGCGTTCTATCAAAATTATGAACATCAAACATGCCGTAATTACGAGTGTGGATCGTGATGATTTAAAAGATATGGGGTCGATTATTTGGGCAGAAACCGTGAAAGCGATTCGCCGAATGAATCCCAACACGACATTAGAAACCTTAATTCCAGATTTTCAAGGCAACACGAGAAATTTAGACCGAATTATTGAAGTAGCTCCAGAAGTAGTTTCTCACAACATGGAAACCGTAAAACGTTTAACACGTGAGGTTCGTATTCAAGCGAAATATGAAAAAAGTTTGGAAGTGTTACGTTATTTGAAAGAGCAAGGCATCAAAAGAACAAAATCGGGCATCATGTTAGGTTTAGGTGAAACAGAAGAAGAAGTGATTCAAGTTTTACACGATTTAGCCGATGCAAAAGTCGATATTGTAACGATTGGTCAATACTTACAACCTAGTAAAAAACATTTACCAGTAAAAGAATACATCACGCCAGAACAATTTGCAAAATACGAACAAATTGGAAAAGAATTAGGTTTTAGACATGTGGAAAGTGGCGCTTTAGTGCGTTCTTCTTATCATGCGGAGAAACATATTCACTAAAAGTTCAAATTCAAGAACAATTTCAAATTCAAAATAAATAAAATTGAAAACAAGAATTGCTATTAATGGTTTTGGAAGAATTGGAAGAAACTTATTCCGATTGCTTTTGAATCATCCTACTATTGAAGTGGTTGCCATCAACGATATTGCTGATAACAAAACAATGGCGCATTTGGTAAAATACGATAGCATTCACGGTGTTTTGAATCATAAAGTTTCGTTTTCTGGGGATTCGATTATCATTGACGATAAATCGTTTTTGTTTTTTCACGAAAGAGAAATCAAAAATTTAGATTGGAAATCGGTAAACGTTGATATTGTTATTGAATCGACTGGAAAATTCAAAACATTTGAAGACATTAACCAACACATTTTAGCTGGAGCGAAAAAAGTAATTCTTTCCGCACCATCTGAAGTGGATGAAATAAAAACGGTTGTTTTAGGTGTAAATGAACACATTTTAAACGGAACGGAAACGATAATTTCCAACGCAAGTTGCACGACGAATAATGCCGCTCCGATGATTAAAATCATTCAGGAATTATGCGAAATTGAACAAGCATATATCACGACAGTTCACTCCTACACTACTGACCAAAGTTTACACGACCAACCGCATAAAGATTTACGCCGAGCTCGTGGTGCAGCACAATCTATTGTTCCTACAACAACTGGCGCAGCAAAAGCATTAACAAAAATATTTCCTGAATTAGATGGAAAAATTGGTGGTTGTGGTATTCGTGTTCCTGTTCCGGATGGTTCGTTGACAGATATTACTTTTAATGTAAAACGTAAAGTTTCTATAGAAGAAATCAATCAGGCGTTTAAAAAAGCAGCAGAAACTAATTTTAAAGGAATTTTAGATTATACAGAAGATCCGATTGTTTCTGTGGATATTATCGGAAATCAAAACTCTTGTTTGTTTGATGCACAATTAACCTCTGTTATTGATAAAATGGTTAAAATTGTGGGTTGGTACGACAACGAAATTGGCTATTCTTCAAGATTAATTGATTTAATTTCATTCGTTTCTAGAAAATAAAGTTTTTTTTTAATTCTAAAAAACATAAATTGCAGGGTTAAATTAAACTTAATCTTTTTTGAAAAAAATTACCTTAATAGTACTATTCTTAATTGGTTTAAGCAAATTCGCTTTTTCACAACCTCCTGTTTACAAAGAAGTTGCAAAAATAACAGATAGTTCTGATTATTATCTTGAGATTGGTCTATTTAACAAAGAAGATAAAAAGTCATATTCTAAAGCAATTTTATATACTGAAAAAGCAATAGAATATGCAAAAAAGAAAAATCTTGAAGAAAAACTAGGAGATTCGTACCTACAACTAGCCACCATTTTTTTTGAACTTGAAAAAAATGATTTAGCTATTGATTACTACATTAGAGCTGCAAGTATTTTTAGTAAAAAAAGTCCAAAATCAAATATAGCACTTGCTTATTATGGATTAGGGAAATGCTATTTAATAAAAAACAACATAGATTTAGCCGAAACTTATTTTGAAAAAGCCGCAATTATCTATGAAAAGTTAAACTTTTTAGAAGCTATTGAACTAATTAATCTTCAAAAAGCTATTATTAAAAAAGAAAAAGGGTATTATGATGAGGCTACGGCTATTTTAAAAGTTGTAGTAGAAAAAATCAGTGATGATGCCTTATTAAGCACAAAAACAGAAGCTTACATACAATTAAGCGAATTAGAAATAATAAAAAAAGATTACCCTCAAGCTATAGATTATTTAAACTTAGCTCTTTTAACTAATAAATACGGAAATAAAGATTTTAAATTCACAAAACGAATTTACAAACTACTTAGTACATCGTATGAGAAAAACAACAACATCTCAAGTTCCAATTTTTATTTAAAAAAATACGTTCACTTAACGGATTCTATTAGTAAATTAAACAATAATAATTTAACTGAAAATACGGTAGATAAAATTCAATTTGACAAACAACTTAAAACAATTGAACAATTAGATAAAGAAAGAAAAAGTCAGCAAAAAACACTACAATTTTCTAAGTTAATCAGTATTTTAAGTATTGCACTTATTTCTATTTTATCGTTATTGAGTTTATCTCTGTACAAAAACAATAAAATCAGAACCAGCACAAACAAACTATTAAAAGATAAGAACAAAGAATTGACACTTGAGAAAGAAAAAGCCGAGAGAGCTTCTAAAGCTAGAGCTGATTTCTTATCAACTGTAAGTCATGAATTAAGAACTCCACTTAATGCAATTAATGGTATTACTTATCTTTTACTTCATGAAAAACCAAAAGCAAGTCAATTAAACTATTTAAAATCACTTGAATTTTCTGGAAATTACTTACTTAACTTCATCAATGATATTTTAGAAATCAACCGTTTAGAGTCTGACAAAGTAGTAATTGAAAAAATCAATTTTAACTTATCTGAATTAACTAAAAACATTGTAATTTCTTTTAAAGAATTCATCCATGAAAACAACATAAAATGTCATTTAAATTTTGATGAAACAATTGATTGTAATTTAAAAGGCGATCCAACAAAATTATCTCAAATTTTAATCAACTTACTTAACAACGCAATAAAATTCAGTAAAAATGGAGATGTATGGTGTACAATTAAAAAGAAAAATGAAACAAATAATAATCTAACTATCTATTTCGAAATTAAAGACAATGGAATAGGTATACCAAAAGATAAGCAAGATGCTATTTTTGACAGTTTTAGTCAAGGTTCTGTTGAGATAAATAGAACTTACGGCGGAACTGGACTTGGACTTTCGATTGTTAAGAAAATATTAGAATTGATGGGCAGTCAAATTCATCTTCAGAGTGAATCTGGGAAAGGAAGTACTTTTAGTTTTGAACTCCAATTTGAAAAAGGTATAGACAATCAAACTAAAGATGAAGTTATAAAACCATATCAATCCATTTTTATTGAGAAAAAAGTACTGTTAGTTGAGGATAATAAAATTAACCAGATGATTACACAGAAAATGTTAGAAAAAAGAGGTATTTCATGTAAAATTATCGACAATGGAGAAGATGCAATTGAAGAAGCTAAAATTAACAACTATGATTTAATCCTTATGGATGTCCACCTCCCAGGTATAAATGGAACTGAGGCTACTAGTGAAATCAGAAAATTCAACACTTGTACTCCTATTGTAGCGTTAACTGCAATCTCTCTGAATGAAAATAGAGAAATGCTCTTGTCCTATGGTATGAATGAAGTAATCACCAAACCTTTTGAACCAGAGCATTTCTATAAAGTGGTAACCAAATACTTAACTAGTACTGAGCAATCAAATTCTTAATTAAATTTCTTACATGAGGTTCTGCCTTTTGAGCTGCTTGTAAAACCTCATCATGGTTTACTTCTTCGATATTATCTTCATCACCCATATCGGTAATTACAGAAACTCCAAAGCATTCCATGTCCATGTGACGTGCTACAATAACTTCTGGAACAGTTGACATTCCAACGCAATCTGCCCCTAAAGCTTTTACCATTTTGTATTCTGCAAGCGTTTCAAATGTTGGTCCTTGCAACCCTAAATAAATTCCTTTTTTCAAATCAATATTCAATTCTTTGGCCAATTCAAATGCTGTTGCAATCATTGCTTTTGAGTAAGGCTCACTCATATTTACAAATCTTGGCCCAAATCGTTCGTCGTTATGTCCACGTAGTGGATGTTCTGGCATTAAATTAATATGATCTGTGATTACTGCTACATCACCCACTTTATAAGCCGGATTAACACCTCCCGAAGCATTAGAAACAATTAGTTTTTCAACGCCTAAATATTTCATTACACGAACAGGAAACGTTACTTGTTTCATGTCGTATCCTTCATAATAATGAAAACGCCCTTGCATCGCCACTACTTTTTTCCCTTGAATCGTTCCAAAAACCAATGCCCCTTTATGTCCTTGCACCGTTGAAACTGGAAAATTTGGAATCTCCGAATAAGGTAAAGTATACTCAACCGTAATATCTTCTGTAAATCCTCCTAATCCTGAACCTAAAATAACACCATATTCTGGAGTGAAATTGGTTTTATTTTTAATATAACTAACTGTTTCTTGAACTTTGTCCCACATAATCTTCTATCGTTTTATCAATGTTTGTATTTAAAAAAGTTGATTTTATTGGTAAATAGAACAATTGCGCTTTTGGCAATAATCCGTTTAAACGAACAAAATCTTTTTCTGTTGTAATTATTTTTCTTCCGTTGGCTTTAGCCAAAATTTGCTCACAATCTTGTTTCGAAAAATGATGATGATCTGGAAATACCAAAGTTTCATCTGTTTCATTTTTTAGAAAATCGAAGAATAATTTAGGCTTTGCAATTCCGGCAACCAATACTTTACTTTCTGATTGAATTTCGGAAACTAATAATTGACTCTCGTTTCCAAAAACATAATCATCGTATTTAATTGTGGTAAAGAAAACTTGTTGTTTCACCTTCAACTTTTCTCTGATTTTCTGCTGCGCAATTTCGGACAAATCATTCGGACATTTTGTGACAATTATCATATCAGCACGTTTTTTTCCTGAAGAGGGTTCGCGTAAATTCCCGAAAGGCAAAATATAGTCATCGCAAAACAAATCATCATAAGCCGTAAGCAAAATATAAAACCCAGCTTTTACTTTTCTGTGTTGATAAGCATCGTCTAATAAAATTACATCTGGTTTATTTAGAACTTGTAGTAAATTTTCAATTCCGTTTTTACGATTAGCATCAACTGCTACTTGAATATTCGGAAATTTTGAATAAAACTGAAATGGTTCATCACCAATAGAACTCGCAGTAGCGTTTTCATCCGTCAAAATAAAACCTTCTGAAGTACGTTTGTAACCGCGACTCAAAACTGCCACTTTATATTTATCCGAAAGCAATCGGATTAAGTATTCGATTTGAGGCGTTTTTCCTGTGCCTCCAACGCTTAAATTCCCAACAGCAATAATTGGAATATCAAAAGAGTAGCTTTTAAAAATGCCGTTATCGTAAAGCCAATTTCGGATAAACGTAATTAGCCAATACAAAAAGGCCAAAGGAAAAAGTATTTTTCGTAACAAAATCATATTACGAAAGTATAATAAATTATCTTTATATTAAAGTTTATGTCCTTTATCATTTCATTTCTAATGGGTATTTCGTTAATTTGTATAAACATTTTTTAAATTTCGTATCATGAAACTTTCCAATATACTTTCGATTCTTGAAGAAATGGCGCCACTAGGTTATGCCGAAGATTTTGATAATGTAGGGCTTTTAGTTGGAAACCCGAATCAAGAAATTGATGGCGTTTTAGTTTGTCATGATGCATTGGAATCGGTAATTGATGAAGCGATTTCGAAAAAATGTAATTTGGTCGTTTGCTTCCACCCTATTTTGTTTTCGGGAATTAAGAAAATCACGGGCAAAAATTATGTGGAACGTGCAATTTTGAAAGCTATTAAAAATGACATTGCAATTTATGCCGTTCATACCGCTTTGGATAACCATCAAAATGGTGTGAACAAAATTTTCTGTGATGCGTTAGGTTTAAAACATTCGAAAGTATTGATTCCGAAAGAAAATTACATTCAAAAATTAGTTACTTATACCATTCCAGAAAATGTTGAAAAATTGCGAAATGCCTTATTTGATGCTGGCGCTGGAACGATTGGAAATTATGAAGATTGCAGTTTTAATTCGAAAGGAATTGGAACTTATATGGGAAATGAAAATTCGAATCCAGAAATTGGCGAACGTTTTGAATTTGTAGAAAACGAAGAAATTAAAATTGAAATGACGTTTGAAAAGCATTTGCAAGAGAAAATCTTGAAAGCTTTATTCAAAAATCATGTATATGAAGAAGTGGCATACGAAATTTATCAATTGGAAAACAAACATCAAAATATTGGTTTGGGACGCGTTGGTGAGTTCGAAAATCCACTTTCTGAAACCGAGTTTTTGCAATTGGTTAAAGAAAAATTGCAATGTGAAGGTATTAGACATTCCACTTTTACAGGAAAATCAATAAAAAAAGTAGCCGTGTTAGGCGGAAGCGGAAGTTTTGCTATAAAAAATGCAATTTCCTCAGGAGCAGATGCTTATCTTACAGCCGACTTAAAATATCACCAATTCTATGAAGCTGAAAATCAGTTACTTTTGGCTGATATTGGACATTTTGAAAGCGAAAGATTTACAAAAAATTATATTGTTGATTTTCTTAAAGAAAAAATCACTAATTTTGCAATCATTTTATCAGAAGAAAATACAAATCCAGTTAAGTACTTTTAAATATGGCAACAATCAAAGAGCTAAGTGTAGAAGATAAGTTAAGAGCCCTTTATGCTTTACAACTAGTTGATTCTAAAATAGACGAAATAAGAAATGTAAGAGGAGAATTGCCTCTTGAAGTAGAAGATTTAGAAGATGAAGTAGCAGGACTTTCTACTCGTTTAGAAAAACTAAAAAGCGATTTGGAGACTATTGACGACCAAATCAAAGAAAAGAAAAATGCTATCGACGAGCACAAAACTGCCATTAAAAAATATTTAGAGCAACAAAAAAACGTTCGTAACAATAGAGAATTCAACTCTTTAACTAAAGAAGTGGAGTTTCAGGAATTAGAAATTCAATTAGCTGAAAAACACATTAAAGAGATGAAAGCTTCTATTGAACACAAAAAAGAAGTTGTAGCTCAAACTAAAGAAAAATTAGACGGTAAACAAACGCACTTAAAACATAAAAAAGCGGAATTAAGCGATATTATGGCTGAAACTGAAAAAGAAGAAAACTTCTTATTAGGTAAATCAGAAGAATTAAGAGGTCAAATCGAAGAGCGTTTATTAGCAGCTTACGACAGAATTAGAAATAGCGTAAGAAACGGTTTAGCGGTTGTTTCTATTGAGCGTGGCGCTTCTGCTGGTTCCTTCTTTACTATTCCACCACAAACACAAATGGAAATTGCAGCTCGCAAAAAAATCATTACGGATGAGCATAGTGGTAGAATTTTAGTAGACGGTGTTTTAGCTGACGAAGAAAGAGAAAAAATGGAAAAATTATTTGCTAGCATCTAATTGAATCCTTTTCCAAATAAATGAAAGTCCTTTTTTTAAAAGGGCTTTTTTTGTTTTTAAACGCAAGGAAGAATAGTCATCATAACTCTCAAATTACTATTCACTAATCACTTTTCACTTTTCACTAAAAAACCTATCTTTGCTACATGGAAGAAAACACAGTACGTATCAACAAATATTTATCGGAAACGGGCTTTTGTTCACGAAGAGAAGCCGATCGATTAATAGAGCAAGGCAGAGTTACTATTAATGGGAAAGTTCCTGAAATGGGAACAAAAGTAGCTCCTGGTGATGAAGTACGTGTAAACGGTATTTTAGTAGAAGAAAAGAAGCAAAAACATGTGTATTTGGCTTTCAACAAACCCGCTGGAATTGAATGTACTACCAACCAAAAAATCAAGGATAATATCGTAGATTACATCAATTATCCAGAGCGTATTTTTCCTATTGGTCGTTTGGATAAAGCCAGTGAAGGTTTGATTTTTATGACGAGTGATGGCGATATTGTAAACAAAATTCTTAGAGCAAGAAACAACCACGAAAAAGAATACATCGTAACCGTAAACAAACCGATTACCGACCGATTTATTGACCGAATGGCAAACGGAATTCCTATTTTGGAAACGATTACCAAGAAATGCAAAGTAGAACAAATTAGTAAATACGTTTTCCGAATTATTTTAACACAAGGTTTGAATAGACAAATTCGAAGAATGTGTGAATATTTGGATTACGAAGTAACAGCTTTGAAACGCACCAGAATTATTAACATTTCTTTAGATGTTCCAGTAGGCAAATACCGTGAATTAACTGATAAAGAAATTACCGAATTAAACCAACTAATTGCACCCTCTAGTAAAACAGAAGAAGCAAGTTTACCAAGCAATAAAGGTAAGTTTACTGGGAAAAGGAATTATGGGGAGAGGAATAGATAGTTTTTAAAACTTAAAATCATTCCAAAAACCAGCATTATATTTTACTTTTTCAAATGAATGTTCTTCATCCTTATTTTTTATTAGTTTTGGATTTTGAATATTAAAATTCTTCCAACTTGAATTTACTGTTATTTCAAATTCTTCTTTTTCAGATGTATTGTTGTAAACATTCCCAAATAAAACACTTGTAGATTGTATAATGAAATAGTACTCACCAATCTTTGTGAAATCTGTAAGCATGGATTCGTTTTTATATTCTTTTGAAGTGTATTTTGATAACAAATTTTTAAGATTAAATCCTTCTCTAAACTGTTCTGGGAATTCGGTTACAGACCAATTTTCGAAAATCTTTACAATGGCAAAATCTTTTTTATTCACGTACAAATATCCTGAATAGTCACTTAAGAAAACACGTCTGGTAAAAGTGGAATGATTTCTTGGCGATGAAAAATGAATCACAAAGACTTCTTCATTGTTGTATATCTTAGTTTCTTCAATTTGAAAAATAAATTTCTTAAACTTTCCTTTTTTCAAAAAAGGAGCATATTTTATTGGACAATTGTACATCAAACCATGATATTCTCTTAAACTTTCCGACAGAAAATCGCTTTTCTTATTCCATCTTAACTCTTTTATTTTTTTGGCACTTCTGTTGATATGATTGACGTAACCTAAATCATATTGTTCGGCGATAAAATCAAAATCGAGATAAGTAATAGTTGAAATTTTGGCTTGTATATTCGTTTTCATCGATGAACTAAATGGATTATCAGGATAATTTTTTTCCAAAGACTCAATAACGTTTTTCATTACCTGATAAGCCGTTCTTTTTCCGTAAATGACAACTTCGTTTAAATCTGTTTTCTTAAGTTCATCATCTTTAGGCTCTGATAGATTAGTCGTTTGTATATCTTTTGTTTTAAAAACTTTATTGTCTTCCACTGAATCTATTATAGAGGAAGGTGTAACACTTCTAAAATAAAAATAACCATCATGTAACTCATTTAATTTACTTTCCACAAAGGTAATCGGGCTAAAAAGTCTGTTCCATGCTAAAATTTGCATTTTGCTTTGGTTTGAAGAAATGAAAATATGAGGTGACGTATTTTTTTCTTTTAAGAAATACTCAAATGAATGCTTTTTAATTGGTGTTTCGTGCCATTTATTTTGAAGATAAATTGAATCCTCAGCCGTTACTGCAGCTAAACTGTACACTTTGTTTTTTAGTTCTTTTTTAATGTAAGAACCCATAGACACAAACTCTTTCAATATGGGCTCATTAATTGAACTCATATTATTTACGAAATGTGCATTGGCTCCCCAACAAATTATTTTAGCTTCTGGATTTTGTTTTAAGTAGGCTAATAAATTATCCGCCATTTGCTTGTCGCGAATATTGTCGTATGAAGTTGTGTTGAAAGTGCTTAAAATCTCTTCTTTTGTAAAAGCATCATGACCTAATTCTAAAAGACTTTTTACGATTTGATTCCAATAAAACTTTTCTTCAGAATCTTTTTGCTGACTAATTTTAGTTTTAAATGATGTTAATTCGGTTTTAAATTGCTCATAAGAAATATCTTCTTCATCAAACATACCAGAATTAGTAATCGATTCTAAAAGCAATTCAAAATCTTCTTGTTTAAATTTTATTTTATAATTGACTCTTTTAGCATACTCAAAAAAATCTTTAGTAAAATTAACCGTTCCATTATTACCCGTTATCTGATAATCAAAACCGAAAACTTTCAAATCTTTTTTATTCAGATCATAAAAATCGATAAAACTTTGAAATTCGTTTCTTTTTGCCCAAATTGAAAATAACGAATTTGCAAATGCTTCTTTTGTATTTTGTCCTTGATTAATACTTTTTTGAGCATTCCACAAATCGTAAATTCCAGATTCAAATGCGATTGTATTAAACCCCATTTCTTGATGCAAATATTGAACGATTTGGGTTTTCATTTCAAACACATTTCCATCAAAATGCGTATTTTCTCCAAGCATAACCACTTGAACATCTTTTAATTCTTCTTTTAAAAAACTAAAATCTGTGATTTCAGGTTTTTGTGAAAGATTTATTGTTTTTGGATTGAATTCTTGTGCGGATAATATTAAACTCAATAAACTACAAAGTACTATTGCTATATTTCTCAAATTAGTTGGCGGTTTGATCACTATTGTTAAAATAGTAAGATAAGTTATATAAATAACGAGGAAATTATAATTTTATTGCACTATATTAATCTCCATCACATAATCATCCATTACATAACCATTTCCAATATCAATTACTTCGTCTTTTACTTTTACAAAGCCTAGTTTCGTGTAAAAATGTATGGCATTGTTGTATTTGTTTACGTTTAAGAAAATGGCTTTTTGGTTATTTTCGATTGCTTTTCCTTTTACCAATTCAAAAAATTGTCTTCCTAAACCTGTTCCTTGAGTTTCAGGTAACACGTAAATTTTATGAATTTTTGTTTTGTTGGGTTCGCTGTTGATTTCATAGGAAACAAAACCTACGTAATTATCGTTATCATCTTGTGCTAAATAAAAAACGTGTCCTTTTTGTACTAATTCGCGTAAAGCAGGTTCGTTATAAAACTTGTCAATCATATAATCCAATTGCGATTTGGATAAAATTTCTCCATAGGCTACAGGCCAAATTTTCTTGGTTAAGTCGATAACCACATTTAATTGTTCTATTTTACAAAGTACTATTTTCATACTGCTAAAATAAAAACAAAAAGGGCCAACCTCGAAAGATTGACCCTTTTTTATTTAAAAAACTTAACTTTATTTTTTAATTACTTTAATCTCTGTTTGGTTTCCACCTGCGTTCACTTTTACAATATACATTGCAGCAGCTAATTCAGACATGTTCACCTCAACTTCAGTTTGATTTGGCATAATTTGTTTCACCAATCTTCCACTTAAGTCATAAACGTTAATAGCAGTAATTTCTTCATTATATCTAATTGATAAAATATCTGCAACTGGATTAGGATAAACCGTTAAAGCATTCATATCAAAAGAAGAAGTTCCTAAAGTAGCAACATCAAAACATGTACTTCTTGTAGTACAACCGTTTTTAGTTACGTCCACAGCATAACTACCAATTGCAGTTACTGTATATGATTGTGAAGTTTCACCAGGAATAATAGTATAAACTGGACCAGCACTACAAGTGTACCATTGGTAAGTTGCACCAGCTTCAGCAGCCGTTAATGTGTCATCAACACGAGTTATTGTTGTATCTGGCAAAGCACTCACAGTAACACTTACAGTATTACTTGTAAAACATCCTGTTGCTCCAATTGTTGCAGTAGCTGTATAAACTGTTGTGCTAGGAGTTGCAGACTGTACATAAACTGTTGTTGCATTTGTTCCTGTATATGGAATTGTTGCACCTGCATCAGTAAATAAATTAGTTACTGGAGACCAAGTAATGTTAGCTGTTTCTAATGTAGAAATTCTAAGATTTGGTCTAGTTGTAGTAGCTGTAGGAGCTGTTGCATTAGTACAAACATCAACTGTACTATCTTGTGAACGATATAAATTTAAACCTGCAGCCACAACTGTAGATTCAACAGAAATAGAGTTCGCGCTAATACCACCTCCATTATTATTGTTAAAACAAGTTTCAATTAATAAACTAGACACACCATCCCAAGTTAAAGGAGTTGAAAGAGCAAAATCAATATTTCCTGCACCAGTACTAGGAGTGTAATTAGTTGGTGCTAAAACAACGTTAGTTGCACCTGGGATAAATGCTGTTCCTAAAGTTGTATTAGAAACAAATCCTGCATTAATTGTAAAGTTATTCAATACAAGAGGAGTTCCTGATAAAGCAACATATCCAATTGAATTAATCCTTTGTCCAGCTGCCATACCTAAAGCTGTTAATTCCGCAGGTGTATAAAGTGCTTGAGTTTTCGAACCGCCATAGAAACCTCTAAAAGGAGTTGATGCTGTATTAGTTGACGTTCCAGCACCTAATTTTCCAACTACACCTAAAGTTCCACCAGTAACAGCTAAACTTTGAACTGTGTTAACACAAACAGAAGGTGCTGCTGGAGTAATTGTTACACTCGTTGGCAATGGATTTACGTTTACAGTAAATGTTGCAGTTGTTGAACACAAAGCTCCAGAAGTCTGAGTAGCTGTTAATGTATAAGTTGTAGTAGTTGTAGGATTAAAAGTCCATCCTGCAATTTCATTTCCACTTACACCAGTTGCTGGACTCCAAACAAATGTATTGTAATCCGCAGAACCAGCAGTTAAAGTTACTGTACTTGAAGAATTTCCTGAACAAATTGTTGTATTAGTTCCACTTAAAGTAAGAACTGGTGGAATAGAAACTGTAGCTAAAACAGGAACTCTTGGCGATGAACAAGTGCTTGTTGTTGATAAATTATAGAAGAAATAATAAGTCCCTGTTGTTACACCACCATTGTCGGAAGAAGTAACATTCACAGATCCATTGTTATATGGAAATGCTAAATTAGTAGAACCTCTAACCAAACTAACTCCAGTGTAGGCTTTAACTAGAATTTTGTAAGTTGTACCTTGAACTATGTTAAAGTTCAACGGAATTGCTGTTGGAGTTGTTGTACCACCAGCTGCAACATTTATATTTCCTGTAGCATATAATTCTACCCCTGCAGCATTAGTTACTTTTACATTTATCGTTCCTGCTGTCGTAGAATATACATCAACTGAATTTAATGTTGTGGTTTGTAATGCAGTAAAAATAATTCCCCAATCGGTAGTTGAAAAAGTTGTCCAAGAAGCTTCAGGAGTTAATTTTCCACCATAAAAATTACCACCAGTAGTTTCTGCAGCTGCATAATAAGTAGTAGTAGTAGAAATTGAAGGTGAAGTAAATGATGTTCCTGATCCAAGAGAAGTACCTCCTGTTGAATTTGCATACCAATTAATTGTTGCGCCCGCGTTTGCAGTAGCACCTAAAGTAACTGTACCCGTTCCACAACGTGAAGCCGGTGTAGAAGTTAAAATATTATTAGTAAATGTAATTTGCACTGGAGCTGATGTCGCAGATGACGGGCCTGTAGCACAAGTTACAATACATTGATAATATGTTACAGCAGTAGGAGTAGCAGTATAAATCGCATTGTTAGCACCTGAGATATTGTTATATAAAACTCCATCAGAAGAACTTTGCCATTGATAAGTAACTCCAGAACCTGTAGTTAAATTTTGTAAACTTAAAGTAACCGATTCTCCTAAACAAACAGTAGAAGACGATGCAATAGTATTTCCAGGTGTTGGAGTACCACTACAAGCATTTGAATCAGCATAACTTAAGAAACCTGTATAAGCAGCACTCAATACAGGAGTAGTTGATTGCGTTGAAACTCCTGCAACAGCAGTAGCAACAGACCCAAAAGCACTTGTATATTCACCACTAGCAGAAGGTGCTTGAACTGGAATACTCGTAGTTACAATTCCAGCATCGCCCAATCTAACATTGATATTACTAATCGTTCCTGATGCTAATGGTAATTCCCATCTTCTGTTCGTTGCCATATTTGCAATTGCAGCATTTAGAGTTCCAGAATTAGTATCAAAAGTTTCAGCTTTCATAACAGAAACCGCTGTAGTAGCTGGCGCAGCCCAAATTGGGGCATAAGTTGTTTTACCTACAGGGAATAAAATATAATTTGTATTAGCATTTGCATTAGCAATCGTTCTAGCGAAAGGTCCTCTAACCATGTTAGTAGCACTTGGCGTACCTGCTAAAGTTCCAGCTGCAGTTGCAGTACCTAATGTTAATAAATTTGTGTTAGTAGTATTAATAATACCAGAAGTCATTGTTAATGTACCACTAACAGATAAAGGTACATTTATCGTAACACCTGTAGCATTAGTATTATTAACCGTTAATGAAGTTAAGTTTGCGGTAGGCGCAGCAGATAAGTTTCTAAATACTCCTGTACCACTAATAGTTTGTGCATTTGTAGTTGCAGCAACAGTACCATTTAAAAAATTAGACAAACCTAATAATGTAGTAGATGTAAAAATACCATTATTAGTAATATTACCTGCAACGTAAGATGAAGGAAATACAATTTCAGAACTAGCATGTATTAAAACATTGCCACTAAAACCTAAAGGCCATGAAGTAGTAACTTGTCTATTTGTTCCTCCGAGAGTATTTACTTCTAAATTACCAAACAATATCCTATTAGATCCAACGTAAGTATCTAATCTAAATCCATTAGTAGCATTACCACCAGCATCTGTTGAAACACCATCACCTAATTTAAGTGTATGTGTATTTGGAACATTCACATGTGCTGTACTATTATTATAAGCAATAGTATTTGATGCAGTAGTATTAGCGTGTGGATCCAAAATAGTTAAAGCACCACCTGTCCAGTTAATAAATTGAGAATTTAATTGAACAATAGCTGTAGATGCAGCTACAGAATTTGCTGCATTACCACCATCATTTCCGTCAACTAGAATATCACCTCCACTTTGATTGAAAATCGAAGCAGCATTATGAACCATATTTCCATTAACAACTAAAAGACCCCCTGAAACAGTTAAAGTACCGTTATTAGTTAAAGTATTATTGTTTAATGTACAACCCACTGTTAAATCACCTCCAGATACAACTAAAGTACCTCCTGTAGCAATAGTAACACCTTTTGCAAAATTACCAGAAGTAGATGAAGTTACTGTATGTCCGTTTGCAATTACAGCTATGTCAGCACATGTAGGAACAACTCCTCCATTCCAAGTAGTTGTTGAATTCCAATCTCCTGATGCAATTGAAACAACTGGTACATCAGCAGCATTAACTCCAAGATATAATCCAGTAGCTGATGTTAAATCAGCAGTTGTAACTCCACTTCTTTGACCATATGGAGCACTTGATGTATTAACATGAGTTCCTGATAAAGCTACATTTTGCCCTAATACTCTTGCTCCAGTTGCTGTAGTAAAAAAGGCACCCGGAGTAAACATTGTTACCCAGTTAGAAGCTGCTGCAGGAGTTGTACCATCTAATGTAACAACAAAATTCCCGTTCCATCTATTAGTTATAGTAGCAGCACCATCTGTAATATTTAAACCTGTAGTACTAGTAGTAGCATTATTGTATGTTACTGCATATTTACCTCCAACCGTAGGAGTTGTTCTTCCTAGATAAAAAATTCTTTGCTCCCCTGTTGGTGAGTAAAAAGGATATCTACCTGCAGCTCCTGTTGGTATTGTTGTAGGGCCTGAAGTGGTATACCCTGTTGCTGCTGAAGTCCACCATCTAGAAAAAGTTCCGTTTAAAAAACCTCCGTTAGTAAATGCGAATGTGTTACCTGTTGAAGTTGCACTAACACCATAATTAATTTTATTACCACCTAAATCAATCTTAGCATTTGATATTGTTAAATTATATTCAACACTAATATCATCAAATCCCCAATTAATATTTGGAATTGCAGTTGATGTATTACTAAAAATTAAATTTCTAATTTTATTGTTAGCAAATGTCCCAGAACCAGTAATTGATTGAACTGTAGTTCCATTTAAAGTCAAACTTCCTGTAGTTGTTGCACCAATTGACAAATCGATATTTCCATCATTCACAATATTTCCAGTAACAACAATTGCTTTACCTGTTGTACCATTAAATACAAGAAATTCAGCACCAGCTTCTAAAGTTAAATTCCCATTAACATTAAAAGTTGTTGGTGTTGCACCAAACTCTAAAGAGCCTTGAACGGTAAGATTATTAATTGACAAACCTGCAACATCAAGTGTTACTGTATGAGCTGCAATTATTGCATTATCAACCCCTGTAGGTACTGAATTTGCATCCCAAGTAGCAGGATCAGACCAGTTACCATTGGCAATAGAAATAAAAATACCTGGAGCATTTGTTACCTGAGAGCCCGATATTTCAGAAGAGAAAACTGCCTCTGTTATTGCTTGAACTTTGTAGTAATATAACGTACTTGGAGTTAATCCAGTTTGTATTAAATTATAAGCTCCTCCTGTAGCAGCTGTTGTTGTTGATGCAACTGTTGATGTAACAACATTAGCAGTAAAAGTTGCATCTGTAGCTCTCGTTACTAAAAACCCAAATTCATTAATTGAATTATCAACCCAGTTTAC
>NZ_DITB01000097.1:351-20760 GCF_002422095.1 Flavobacterium sp. UBA6195 | reverse complement strand
TACTCTTAAAACGCTTTATGTATCTATCAGAATCATGTTTGTTGACTGCTTCTTTAATTTTTTTATCATCGATTAAAGAAATCAGCTGTCCGAAAACAGATTTACTAGAAAAATAACTACTTTTACTCATCGTTTTTTATGTTTCACAACACAAATTTACGATTACTTTAAAGAAGCCATTAATTTGGCTTCTTTTTTATCGGACAACAATGATAAATTAATTAAAAAATGAAAAAGATACTAACAATATTAACATTATTTATAGCAACTCTTGGATTTACACAAAATTCAGGAATTACTTATCAAGCTGTTATTTATGGTCCTAATGGACAACAATTACCAGGTGCAAATAACCAACAATACATTTTGGCAAATAAAACCATTTGTTTACGATTTAGTATTATAGACCACCAAACACAAACAGAATACCAAGAAACAATTGTTACCACAACAGACAAGTTTGGTATGGTTAATTTACTAATTGGTACAGGAAATCAAGTAAGTGGTTATGCAACTGGGTTTAATGGAATTTTATGGAATATAAATACAAAAAGTTTAAAAGTTGAATTAGATGCTAGTCAAAACTGCCAAAATTTTACACAAATAAGTAACAATGCATTTACGTATGTTCCTTTTGCTTATTATTCTGCAAATCCAGGTAATCCTGGTCCTCCAGGAGCTCAAGGCCCAATTGGATTAACAGGCGCAACTGGGCCACAAGGAATTCAAGGGGAACAAGGGCCGATTGGTTTAACGGGTCTACAAGGAACACCAGGTATAAATGGTACTAATGGAATTGATGGTGCTACTGGCCCACAAGGAATTCAAGGAGAACAAGGTCCAATAGGTTTAACAGGACCTCAAGGCCCACAAGGTATAGCAGGAACTAATGGAACTAACGGAGCTGATGGAGCAACTGGTCCAGCTGGTCCTCAGGGTCTAATTGGATTAACAGGAGCAACTGGTCCTCAAGGAATTCAAGGAGAACAAGGTATAGCAGGAACTAATGGAATAAACGGTGCTGATGGCGCAACGGGTCCTGCTGGTCCTCAGGGTCCAATTGGATTAACAGGAGCTACTGGTCCACAAGGTATTCAAGGCGAGCAAGGTCCTATAGGTTTAACAGGAGCTACTGGTCCTCAAGGGATTCAAGGGGAACAAGGGCCGATTGGTTTAACGGGTCTACAAGGAACACCAGGTATAAATGGTACTAATGGAATTGACGGTGCGACTGGCCCACAAGGAATTCAAGGGGAACAAGGACCAATTGGTTTAACGGGTCTACAAGGAACACCAGGTATAAATGGTACTAATGGAATTGATGGTGCTACTGGCCCACAAGGGATTCAAGGAGAACAAGGTCCAATAGGATTAACAGGACCTCAAGGCCCACAAGGTATAGCAGGAACTAATGGAACGAACGGAGCTGATGGCGCAACGGGTCCTGCTGGTCCTCAGGGTCCAATAGGATTAACAGGTCCTCAAGGTCCTCAAGGCCCACAAGGAATTCAAGGAGAACAAGGTCCAATAGGTTTAACAGGACCTCAAGGCCCACAAGGTATCGCAGGAACTAATGGAACGAACGGAGCAGATGGAGCAACTGGTCCATCTGGCCCAATTGGATTAACAGGAGCAACTGGTCCTCAAGGAATTCAAGGAGAACAAGGTATAGCAGGAACTAATGGAACGAACGGAGCAGATGGAGCAACTGGTCCTGCTGGTCCTCAGGGTCCAATAGGATTAACAGGTCCTCAAGGTCCTCAAGGAATTCAAGGAGAACAAGGTCCACAAGGTATAGCAGGAACTAATGGAACGAACGGAGCTGATGGAGCAACTGGTCCTGCTGGTCCTCAGGGTCCAATTGGATTAACAGGAGCTACTGGTCCACAAGGTATTCAAGGCGAGCAAGGTCCTATAGGTTTAACAGGAGCTACTGGTCCTCAAGGGATTCAAGGGGAACAAGGGCCGATTGGCTTAACTGGTCTACAAGGTCCTCAAGGTATAGCAGGAACTAATGGAATAAACGGAGCTGATGGAGCAACTGGTCCTGCTGGACCTCAGGGCCCAATTGGATTAACTGGAGCAACTGGTCCAGCTGGTCCTCAAGGAATTCAAGGAGAACAAGGACCGATAGGTTTAACAGGAGCAACTGGTTCACAAGGTCCAGCTGGAGCTAATGGAATTGACGGCGTAAATGGAACCAACGGTGCAAATGGTTTATCTGCTTATCAAGTTTGGTTAAATCTTGGCAATATTGGTACAGAAGCCGATTTTATAACATCCTTAACAGGCCCTCAAGGAGCCAACGGTCTTGATGGTAAAAATACTTTAGTAAATACCACAACAGAACCAGCAGGTACAAACTGCGTAAACGGAGGAACTAAAATTGAAGTAGGTTTAGACGCGAACAACGATGGTGTGTTGGATGCTAGTGAAGTAAATGCTAGTTTAACAAAATATGTTTGTAATGGAAATGGTAGTAATTCTAGTGCAATACCAAATCAAGGGGTTAGAATTGGGTTTGATTCAAGTACAACATGGACATGTCCGGCAGATGTAACTCAAATTACAGTAGAATTGTGGGGAGCTGGTGGCGGTCCCAGCGGTGTTGTAGCTTGTTTAAGTACTAATAGCGCCGTCGATATGACAGCAGCTAAAAGGGGTGGAAATGGAGGTTATTTGAGGCAAACAATAATAGTTGTACCTGGTACCAGCTATAATATTATTATAGGAAATGGTGGTGAAAAAGGAGTAAATGGATCTGGATCTCCTGGCAGTAGCAATATATGTTCTGGCAATGGTTCGGCCGGAGGAAGTTCTAATTTTAATAATATTCTATCTGCTTCTGGTGGAGGTGGTGCTGTCGGAGGTTGTAGAAATATTAGTGGTAATTGTGGTTATACAGTCGTAACTTCTAGTGCTAATGGTACAGATGGTCAAATAATTAACTACCCAACTCAGTATGCTACACGTAATTATATTCCAACTTATTATTTAAATCAAAGACCAATTCCAGTCGCTCAAGGGGGGGCACCGACCCTAACCAACTCTTCATTAGGCGAAAAGGGATATTGTGTAATATCTTATTAAATTTTAAAAAAATTGCAATTAAAAAAGATGGGGCTTATGATGGAAGAACCGCTGCGGGTAGACAGTCAAAAGGAATAACAAATAAACCCAAAACATCAGTAGCAAAAATGGAGCAAGGGTTGAAAAACAATAAAAAAAGTGGTAAATAAACCTAGAAAAATGAAAAGAGAAAATAAAATTTTTAAAAAAGAAATATTTTTACAAATAATAATACCTTGTATAGCTGTAATTTTTTTAGTGTTATTATTGTCTAATGTTATAGATTTTTTTACTTTCAACCGGAATTATTTTACTACAGATGTTTTACAATTAATTTCTACAATAATTATTGCATTTGTTGGTGTTTATCTTTATTTTGAAAAAAACAGAGATCAAGAATTAAATTATTTGGAGCTTAATTTAAATACCATTCATGAACAAGAATATTTAAAAATTCGAACAGAAGTAAATAACCAAACTTTTTTTGATAGAGATATAGTTTTTGCTTGTTTGTTTATTTCAAAATCTGAATCAGGATTTTTAGAAACTATTAATAAAGAACTAAAATCCAATTTTAAATATACTAATAATATCATTGAACTATTACATAAAGAAGCAGTAGTTACTAAAAATTTTGCTTTTATACCTTTGCCATATTATTATTTTGAAAATGTAAAGGTAGGAAACGAGAAATTAATCTTTGAAGTTACAATAGCAACAGATGAAAAAAATGATATGATGAATTTTTTTGATGTTCGTTTTTTTGTGTTTAGAAAATCAAATGAATTGAATCCATATCATAGATCTGTTTCGTGTAGTTTTGGTATTCATGGCGATTTGAATTTGAAACATTTAAATTTTAATCTAAATAGAAATTATTCAAAAACTAATAATTCTACTAATAAAAAAATAACATCTAATTAAGGTAAACAAACAATTTTGATTACTTATTCTAGAGAAAATAATTATCGAGTAAAATTTATAAAAGAATAATCAAAATATAAAGTTCATCAATATGAAAATAAATAAATATTTAAAAACTTTTGTATTAGTAACACTTTTCTGTAATGGATTGCTGTATTCACAAACCATTTCAAAACAAGTAATTAGTAGTGCAGGTCAAACAAATACAGTAAGTAACCTACAATTAGCGTGGACAATGGGCGAACCCGTTGTTGGATTAATGTCATCTGGTAGTAATCAATTGGGTAATGGATATTTTCCGTCTTTAGATTTAACTTTATTGAGTACAACTAATCCTGAATTAAATCCCGAAATTGTAATTTATCCAAATCCAACAACACAGTTTGTAAAAATAAGTGCTCCAGAAAATCAAAAATTTAATGTATTACTTTTTGATGTTTCTGGTAAACTGTTATTAGAAAAAAAATGTACTGCAAATGAAAACATTGATGTTTCTAGTTTAGCAGTTGGTTCCTATATATTTCAAGTTATTGAAACTACTTCCTTAAAACAAAATTCTTATAATTTAATAAAAAAATAGATGAAAAAATTAATTACATTTTTTGCTTTATTGTTTTTCATAACAATTTTTGCACAAGCGCCGCAAGGCTTTAATTATCAGGCAACGGTAAGAAATAATACGGGTGCATTAATTGTAAACCAAAATGTGTATTTCAAATTTAATATTATACAAGGTTCTTCTACAAGTTTACCTGTTTTTACAGAAACACACTACGTTCCTACAGACGAGTTAGGGCAAGTAAATTTAGTTATTGGCCAGGGTACGGCAAGTTTAGGCACTTTTGCAACTATAGATTGGTCTTTAGGAAATTATTATTTAGGTATCGAATTAAATACAGGTTCTGGTTATACGGCTATGGGTACAACACAATTATTGAGTGTGCCGTATGCATTGTATGCACAAAACGCGGGTAATGCAACAACTCCAACTATACCAAGTTTAGCATCTGTGTTAGCTGTGAACAATAGTGCAAATAATTTAGTGATAACCAATGTAGCAAATCCTATAAACAACCAAGATGCAGCTACTAAATCATATGTTGATACTCAAATTACAGCAAACGCCATACCAAACGGAACAAGTATTGGGGATTTATTATCTTGGAACGGTACAACCTGGCAACCTCTTGCAAACGCAACTGCTACAGGTGGTAAAACTACCATTTACATAACGGGTAACATTACAAATGCTCAAGCTGCACAACAAATAGCGCAACAAGCAGGTCCGAATACTGATTTTATAATTATTCGAAACACCACTGGTTTAACAGAGATAAATATTAGTGGTTTGACTGATATATTAAGCATAAGTATAATGAACAATACTAATTTACAAAGTGTAGTTTTTAATGATTTAACTGAAGTGATTTATGGAAAAGTTTATTTTACGGATAATAATGCATTAGAAAATGTTTCTTTCCCTAATTTATTAAAAATTGCAAATGATGGTTTTTCTATTCACAATTGTAATAATTTAAATACATTAAATTTGCCATTATTACAAGAAGTTTATCCAGGATTAGCTATATTCTCCTGCAATTTAACACAGTTGTTATTACCTAATTTAATCAAGGGTGATATTTATGTTAATGGAAATATCAATTTAAACCAAGTAAATTTAAACAGTTTTCAGGAAGGGAGCATTACTATTACGGGTTCACAATTAGCTACTATTTCCTTACCCTCATTAGTTCGATGTGGAAGCTTAGTTTTAAGCTATGGTAGTTTGTCATCTTCTACTGTAAATAGTTTGCTAAATCAATTTTTAAACATTTTACCTTCAAGTGGGAAATATCTTAATTTATCTTTTCAAACACCTTCTGCGCCACCAACTGGTCAAGGGTTAATTGATAAACAAACTTTGATAGATAACGCTAATACTGTAACAACTGATTAAATTTCAGTTTTTTCAAAAGAATAATATAGCTGTCTCATAAAAATGAAGATGGCTATTTTATTTATACTTAGCCCTAAACCAAACCTTTCATTTGTTATTCGTGTTTTAATTGCGGAGATGATTATCCTGATAGGAAGGGTATTTTCGTCATCGTGAAGCAGGGACAATTTTTATGTACAGACAAAGACAAGATGTTCTAAAAGTTGCTGTAGATAGATATTGTTGTTCGGAAAGATGCGCAATGCCCTATAATTTTTAGTTTTTTAGTTAAGTTCGTAAGGACATCGCAAGGTGTCCTTTTTTTGTGAGGTTGAGATGAGATTCCTTCTCAGTCGGAAGGGCAAACGGTGGTGAAGAGTTCGTTTACAAAGTTGTAGGTAAAGGATATTTTCACTATACTTGTATGCACCTTTTCACAATTTTTTTTAATCTATGAAGTTTTTCATTGCTGCTTTTTTGCAGTTCCTTCCTTTTTTGGTTACAGGCCAATCTTCGCTCCAAAAAGCGCAAGATTTTTTAGACCGCTCCGATTATCGGCAAGCGGTTCCTTTGTATGAAAAAATAACAAAGGAAGCGAAACTAAATCAGAACTTGGATTTGCAAGTCACTGCTCAAAACGGTCTTGCGGATTGTTATATAGATTTGGGCGCTACTTATAAAGCGATGGCTATTCTGAAACAGAATGTCATTTTATTAAACAAGGTAACCTCCAAAAATTACTTGCTGTTTGCAAAAACCCATCAGTTGCTTGCTATTTGTTATGATAAGTTATATTTAACAGAAGATTATGTAGTGGAATGCCATACATTTTATCGCTATTATAAAAAAGCTGCACCAGAAAAAGAAATTTATAAGGCGCTTTATTATGCTTATTTAGGTAGGTATTATAATATGCGGTATTTAATTGATAAAGCCTATTACTACACTAGTAGAGCATTAAAAATTTATCACAAAAACAAGAAGGAGCATTTGATAGATGATTATATTTTTTATAATGCTCATATGTTTACTATTAGAAATTACAAAGAGAGCTTAGAAAATAGATTTAAATACTTAGATAGTCTTCAATATTTTATTCATAAACGATATCCCTACGATAATTTAAAAAAATCTAGATTATTTGTATCTGTTGCCGCTTTAAATTTAGATTTGGCAAGTAATAATCTTTTTAATACTGATAAAATAGATTATAAAACAGGTAACTTTAATGCGAATAAAGCTATAGCCTTATATTCGAAAGGAATAGCTATTAACAATAAATTAGCTGGTTATTATTATGAGCCGTCTTCACACTTAAACTCCTTGAGGGGCTTGATGTATTTTTATAAGAAAGATTATGTCAAAGCTCTTGAAAATTATGATGAAGGCATTAAAAGATTAATAATTCCAAGTGATTTAGAGAAAAGTAATTATAACAATAATGCTGCATTACTTGGTTTACTTAATTGGAAAGCTTGGTGTTTAGATGAAATGTATATTCAAAAAAAAGACACCAAATTGTTATACGAGATAGAAAAAACTTTGCTATTAGCTGAAAAAATTTGGCAAGAATATACTAATAATAGTATCAAAAACATTAAGCAATATCATACTAACATTTATTATAATTCTCCACACAATAATTTAGTTAAAATTTATTATAAATTAGTTTTAGCTACAGGAAATAGAAAGTTCATAGATTTATATTACGAATATGATCAGAAATCTAAATACACCGCATTATTAGAAACATTATACAAAGAAAAAGAAAAAAATAATTCAGTAAAAAATAATTTTACTAGCAATGCCATATATATAAGTTTAGAAAACTTATTTTTAAATATAAATGATAAGATTCCTCAGGATCTTTCCAAGAAGCAATTTGAAAAAGAAGCTAAAAAAGAATTAACTCTTTACACTGAAAACAACCCAAATTTATTTAAAAAAAATATTCTGTCATTAACTGAAGTTCAAAATAAACTTAATGAAAATGAAATTATTCTAAGCTACAACTTTACTGGTAATCAAAACAATTATCGAGTTCTGGTCTTTATGATTTCTAAATATCGAACTAAGATAATGGCACTTAATAACGAAAATGATTTGCAAGTTGATAATACTAAAGTCGGTAATATATTAGAAAATCTTCAACAAAATTTGATTTCAGAATATAAAAGTGCCGCTTATAATTATTATTATGATTATTTTAAACCTATTGAAAAGTATTTTCCCAAATCAACTACACATATTCAAATTATTCCAAACGCTAATATTGCCAATCTCCCCTTTGATATTTTATTAAGCGAGAAGAATGCATCGAATGATTTTAATCAGTTGCCTTATTTAGCAAAAAAATATGAGTTTAGTTATGGGCTATCTTCTTCTATTTCCGATATTGTTGATCAAAACGCTACAAAATCGGATATTTTTTCTGTTTTTAGCCCTAGTTTTCATACTAAAGATTTGGCTAAATTATCAAAAACAAATAAGGAGTCTAAAGTAATTGCAAATTCTTTTAACGCAAAATTATTTCAAGGAACAGAGGCAACCAAAAAGGCATTTTTAAACCAAATAAAAAACAACAGAATGGTTGCTTTATTATCGCATGGAAATGCTTCTGATGATGAACTTGAATCGAATAAAGGAATTTATTTGTCGGATGGTTTTTTGAGTATGAATGAAGTGTACAATTTAAAAGCTAATTGCGATTTTCTTCTTTTAGGGGCTTGTGAAACCGGAGTTGGCTATAAATCAAGAGAAGGGAATATCAATTTAGCGAGAGCTTTTACTGCTATTGGGGTTAAAAGCATGATGCTGGCTTCTTGGAAAATAGATGAGAAAAGTTCCTTACAAATAATCAGTTTGTTTTTAAAGTATTTAGATGCAGGATATACTAAGTCTGCAGCGCTACAAAAAGCAAAGTTAGACTATTTGGCAACAGCATCACCGAGAATGGCTAATCCGTTGTATTGGGCTGGGTTAAACATTACAGGCAATAATGAAACGATTCGATTGCAACAACGTAATTATTGGTGGTGGGGTTTTGGAGCAATTTCTGTTTTTATGGGAATTGTACTTTTTATATATTATAAGTTCTATTCTAAAGGTGCTAAAAAAAAATAAAGGAAGCATTTCAATAACAGAAGTGCTTTTTATTTCAAAAACACATCATATCCAAAACGTAACAACGCTAATCCCACCACAATTAAAAAGAAGATTCGAATAAATCCGTTGCCTTTAGAAATGGCCAATCTTGCGCCCAACCAAGAACCAGCAACATTACAAATTGCCATAGGAATAGCAATCGTCCAAATGATTTTTCCTTTCAAAACAAACAGCGTAATGGAACCAAAGTTAGTAGCCAAGTTAACTAGTTTTGCATAGATATTGGCTTGCAAAAAATCGAAACCTAGTATGGCTATAAACGCCATAATTAATAAACTTCCTGTTCCAGGACCAATAAAACCATCATAAAAACCTAAAAAAACACAAATTATACTTCCGTAAATATAAATTTGCCTAGTAGTTAATTTATCAATTTGAAATTGACCAAAATCTTTTTTGAAATAGGTATAAAGTAATAGTAAAAGTAAAACTACAAAAAGTAAAGGTTTCATGAAATCATTTTGCATAACATTAAGCAAACTCGAACCTAAATAAGCAAATGTGAAAGAAACAATTGCTAATACTAAAAACAACTTCCAATTGACTTTTGCTGATTTCAAATAGTGATACGTTGCCATGCTTGTTCCACTAAACCCTGGTATTTTTAGCGTTCCAATAATGGAAGCAACAGGTACATTAGGCAATAAAATTAAAGCGGCTGGAGTTTGAATTAAACCACCGCCACCCACAATAGCATCAATAAAACCAGCTACGAAGGAAGCAATGCAGAGAAAAATGATGATGTAGGTTTCCATTTTTTAGTAATCAGTCCCAGTGTTCAGTCTCAGTAACGTTGCTTACTGCGACTGAACACTGAACACTAAATTATACTCTCACAATATTAGCTCCTAACGCTCTTAATCGTTCGTCGATGCGTTCGTAACCTCTATCAATTTGTTCGATATTTTGAATAGTTGAAGTTCCTTTTGCTGTTAAAGCAGCAATTAATAAAGATATTCCGGCTCTAATATCTGGCGAACTCATTGTTGTTGCTTTTAATTGGGATTGGAAATTATGTCCCATAACCACTGCTCTGTGTGGGTCGCACAACATAATTTTGGCTCCCATGTCGATTAATTTATCCACGAAGAACAAACGGCTTTCAAACATTTTTTGGTGAATTAACACATCGCCTTTTGCTTGTGTACAAACCACCAAAACGATACTTAACAAGTCCGGTGTAAATCCTGGCCATGGTGCATCTGAAACCGTTAATATAGAACCGTCGATATCGGTTTTAATTTCGTAACCCTCTTTATGAGCTGGAATGTAAATATCATCGCCTTTTCTTTCTAAAGTAATTCCTAATTTTCTGAATACGTTTGGAATTTGACCTAAGTTCTCCCAACTTACATTTTTAATCGTAATCTCACTTCTTGTCATAGCCGCAAGACCAATCCAAGAACCAATTTCTACCATGTCAGGTAAAATTCGGTGTTCGCAACCACCTAAACTTTCAACTCCTTCAATGGTTAATAAGTTAGATCCTACGCCTGAGATTTTAGCTCCCATAGAATTCAACATTTTACACAATTGCTGTAAGTAAGGCTCACAGGCTGCGTTATAAATAGTAGTGGTTCCTTCGGCTAAAACGGCAGCCATTACAATATTAGCCGTTCCTGTTACAGAAGCTTCGTCTAACAACATGTATGCTCCTTGCAATCTTCCATCGATTTCCACTCCGTAGAAATGGTCTTCTCTTTCATATCTAAATTTAGCACCCAAGTTAATAAAACCTTCAAAGTGCGTATCTAAACGACGACGACCAATTTTATCGCCTCCTGGTTTTGGAATATACCCACAACCAAAACGCGCTAATAAAGGTCCTACAATCATAATGGAACCTCTTAAACTTCCACCTTCTTTTTTAAAAGCTTCTGTTTTTAAGTAATTTACATTTACCTCATCGGCTTGAAAGGTGTAATCACCAGGTCCATTTTTTTGGATTTTAACTCCTAAATTACCTAAAAGCGTAATCAATTTGTTAACGTCAATGATATCCGGAATATTCGTTACTCTTACTTTTTCAGAAGTTAACAAAACAGGACATAACACTTGTAGCGCCTCATTTTTAGCGCCTTGCGGTGTAATTTCTCCTTTTAATGCTTTTCCTCCTTCAATTTTAAATGTTCCCATGTAACTGCCTATTTTTTAAATGTATTTTTATTTTGATTGTTTTTATTCATGTGCCCTTTATTGTTATTATTTTTCTTAACAATACCAGGTTTATTAGAACTAAATTGGGTTTTATTGGATACTTTCTTGTTCACTTTCATTAAATCGTGAGTGTTCGAAAGCTCTTCGTTTGATTTGGAAAGATTTAATTTTCCTCCTGAAAGTTCTAATAAGTGTTCAAAAATTACTTCATCGGTTACCGTGTCTTTGTTCCAACTCAAGTAACATTTTTTCATATGATTCGCAATAACTAAAACTAAAGCATTTTTTAATTCGCTTTCTTCCCAACTGTTAGCTACATCAATCATGTATTTGATGTTATTTCCATAAAAACGATATTTAGGAAAATTTTGAGGATATTTTAAACGTTCTGGTTTTTGCGTTAAAATATCTTTTGATGGAATTGGATAAGGAGAATCAACATCCAATTTAAAATCAGACATAATAAACAATTGATCCCATAATTTATGTTGAAAATCCAATACATCACGTAAATGTGGATTCAAAGAACCCATTACCGAAATAATGTATTTTGCTGCTTTATTGCGCTCGTCACGATCTTCAATAGCCGTGGCTTGATCAATTAATTTTTGCAAATGTCTACCGTATTCTGGAATAATCAAATGCGGACGTTGCGAATTATATTCTAAATTACTTACTTGTTCTTGCATGTTTGTTTTATAATGAAATGATACCTTCTATATCAGATACTTCAATGTATTTATCAATTACACTTTGAGGGTTAGGCATATTTACGCTTACCGATACACTTGTAAATTTACCTGTTTTTGATTGTTGTGTAGTAATAACAGCTCCCATGTTATTAAAAGCTGCTTCTACTTTTGCAATACTATGAACATTAGAAGGCATGATAAATTTATATAAATACTCTGAAGGCCAAAGCGTTGAATTTGTTAATTCTTCTTTTAATCTAATATAAAAATCTTCTGTTTTCTTATCCATCATCATTTCTTATTTGAATTAGCAAATATACTTTTTTATGTTCAGAATTGTAATGTAGTAACTTATAAATTTTAAAGTTGATTAGATTTTTAAAAAAACTTACTTTTGCGCCTTAGTATTTTTAAGATGAATAAAGAAATTGTGGTTTTAATTGGTGGACCAAGCTCTGGAAAAACCACCTTAATAGAAGCATTGAAAGAAAAAGGACACACTTGTTATCCTGAGATTTCGCGTGAAGTTATTCGTGAGGCTCAAGAACAAGGAATCGAGCAATTGTTTCTAGAAAAACCCCTTTTGTTTAGCGAATTACTTTTGGAAGGCAGAAAAAGACAATTCAAAGAAGCCTTAAACGAAGAAGCTAATATCGTTTTTTTAGACCGAGGCATTCCAGATGTTTTGGCGTATATGCATTACATTGGCGATTCGTATCCTGCATTTTTCGATAAAGCCTGTCAAGACCACAAATATTCGGCAATTTTTGTTTTACCTCCTTGGGAAGAAATTTATGTGAGTGATGCCGAACGCTACGAAAACTACGAGCAAGCCGTTTTAATTCACGAACATTTAATGGAAACTTACAAGAAATACGGCTATTCGATTACAGAAGTTCCAAAAGATACGGTTGAAAATCGTGTTGATTTTATTATGAAACATCTTGTTAAATAATTTTTTTATAATTTAGTGTTTCTAAAAGTCCTTTTTCATGTCGAAACCCATACAAATTCTAAAAAAATACTGGAAACACGATAGTTTTAGAACACCACAAGAAGCAATTATTCAATCGGTTTTAAGTGGTAACGACACCTTTGCACTTTTACCAACTGGTGGCGGAAAATCGGTTTGTTTTCAAATTCCGGCTATGATGCTAAATGGAATTTGTTTGGTAATTTCGCCTTTGATTGCTTTGATGAAAGACCAAGTTCAGAACTTACAAAGCAAAAACATCAAAGCCATTGCATTAACGGGTGGTATTTCGCAAGATGATGTTATTGACATTTTAGACAATTGTCAATTTGGAAACTATAAATTCTTATACCTTTCACCCGAACGTTTGCAACATGATTGGATTGTTGAACGTTTAAAACAATTACCCATTAATCTGATTGCAATTGATGAAGCGCACTGTGTGAGTCAATGGGGACATGATTTTAGACCTGCGTATTTGAAGATTTCAGCTTTAAAAACACACTTCCCTTCTACTCCGTTTTTAGCTTTAACGGCTACTGCCAACAAAAGAGTTCAGGAAGATATTTGCACGCATTTAGCATTGGTAAATCCGAAAATTTTTACAAAGTCATTTACTCGTAAAAACTTAGCTTATCATGTGATTAAAACAGAAGATAAACTGTTTAAAATTCAGCAGATATTATCAAAAAATCCGCAATCTTCTATAATTTATGTTCGTAATCGTAAATCGTGTATTGAAACTTCGCAACAGTTGAATCAATTGGGATTTACTTGCACGTTTTATCATGGCGGATTACCCGCAAAGGAGAAAGAAAAAAACATGCAATTGTGGTTAGAAAACAAAGCGCAAGTTATAGTTGCTACAAATGCTTTTGGAATGGGAATTGATAAACCCGATGTAAAAACGGTAATTCACATTCAACTTCCAGAAAATCTTGAAAATTACTATCAAGAAGCTGGAAGAGCAGGTAGAAATAGTGAAAAAGCATTTGGGATTATCGTTACGAATCCTTCTGATATTGGCTACACCAAGGCTCAATTTATTGATGTTTTGCCAGATAAAAAATTTGTAAAAGACGTTTACATCAAATTAAACAACTACTTCCAAATTGCTTATGGCGAAGGTTACAATGAAAGTTTTACTTTCAATTTGAATCAGTTTAGTATGCAATATCAATTTCCGGTAATCAAAGTGTTCAATAGTTTGCAGTTTTTAGACCGACAAGGGATTATCACTTTCCAAAGTGAATCTAGCGAAAAAGTAAGTTTACAATTTATTATTCCAAGTAAAGAAGTGATTCGTTATGTTAGTTTACACCCACATGACGAACCCATTATTACTGCAATCTTGAGAACCTATTCTGGAATTTTTGATATTGAAACCACTATCAATCCTCACTTAGTTGCCAAAAAAGCAAGTACCTCAGAGAAACGAGTAGAAGAAGTAATTGACAAACTAGCCACAAGTGAGTGTATTATTTTACATGCCAAAAACAATGATAGCTCGATTACGTTTAATGAAGCTCGAGAAGATGATTTAACCATCAATCGTGTGGCGAAGTTTTTAGAACATCAGAATAAATTAAAAGAAGAGCAATTTCAAAGCGTAGTGAATTACATTACGAATGAAACTACTTGTAAAAACAAAATGTTATTAGCCTATTTTGATGAAATTTCGAAAGAAGATTGTGGCATTTGTTCCTATTGTACTTCTAAAAAAAAAATGACACCCATTGAAATAACGCAATCGATTCTTCAATTATTAGAAAAAAGTCCATTAAGTTCAAGAGAAATTGAAAACCAACTGCACATTTCTACAGAAGCGACTATCTTTGCGATTCAATTGTTGCTAGAAAACAATCGAATCAAAATCAATTCAAACAATCAATATTACCTTATATAATGGAAAAACTTAGAATTGTATTCATGGGAACGCCCGATTTTGCCGTTGGGATTTTGGATACTATTTACAAAAACAATTATACTATTGTAGGTGTTATAACCGCTCCCGACAAACCAGCGGGTCGCGGACAAAAAGTAAGCATGAGTGCGGTTAAAGAATATGCGCTAGAAAAAAACTTACGTTTGTTACAACCTACCAATTTAAAATCAGAAGAATTTTTAGCTGAATTAAAAAGTTTAGAAGCAAATTTACAAGTTGTTGTAGCGTTTAGAATGTTACCAGAAGTGGTTTGGAAAATGCCAAAATTTGGAACATTTAATCTTCACGCTTCTTTGTTACCGGAATACCGTGGGGCCGCTCCTATTAATTGGGCTATTATTAATGGAGAAACCAAAACGGGAGTTACATCCTTCTTTATTGATGATAAAATTGATACAGGTGCGATGATTTTAAGTAAAGAGACTGAAATCGGAGTCAACGAAACTGCTGGTGAGTTACATGATCGTTTAATGCATTTAGGGAGCGAGACAGTTTTAGAAACTTTACAATTAATAGAATCAGGAAAAGCAACCACTACTTTACAAGAAAACAATCCAGATGTTAAAACCGCATTCAAACTAAACAAGGATAATTGTAAAATTGATTGGATCCAATCTGGTAAAACGATTTTTAATTTAATTCGAGGTTTATCCCCTTATCCAGCAGCTTGGACCTATATTAAAGACGGAGAAAACGAGTGGAATGTAAAAATTTACTTGGCAAGTTTTGAAGAAAAGGCACATTCGGAAACTATTGGAAAGATTACAACTACCAAAAAAGAGATTTTTGTGATGGTAAAAGATGGTGTTGTTAAAATTGAAAGTTTACAATTTCCAGGAAAGAAAAGAATGTTGGCACATGAATTATTAAACGGGGTTAAGTTATCTGAAAATGCAATAGCGCTTTAAGCCCTGAAAACACTATATTTGAGCGTGAAATTCAAAAAAACAAACAATGTTATTAACATTTAGTCTAATTTATTAACATTTTAGTCGAAAAACAAGTCGAATACTTGCGTAGTTCAACAATACCGCTAAATTTGCTATAAATAATTAAGTTTAACCAATTATAAATAACTTTAATCATGAACAAATCAGAATTAATCGATGCAATGGCAGCTTCTGCTGGCATTACAAAAGCAGCTGCTAAATTAGCTTTAGAATCATTTTTAAGCAATGTTGAAGGAACTTTACAAAAAGGTGGAAGAGTATCTTTAGTAGGTTTTGGTTCTTGGTCAGTATCTAAAAGAGCTGCAAGAGATGGAAGAAATCCTCAAACAGGAAAAACTATCAAAATTGCTGCTAAAAACGTAGTAAAATTCAAAGCTGGTGCTGAATTAGAAGGTGCAGTAAACAAATAATATTTTTGTTACCATAAAATAGAAGTCCCGATTAATATCGGGATTTTTTTTTGCACTTCAACGAGATTTTTTTGAATCTTTAATTTTTTTTGGTAACTTTAGGAAATAAACTACAGAAATTATGATATCAACTTTACCCAAAAAAGGTCATTTGCTAATTGCAGAGCCTTCAATTTTAGGCGATGTTTCTTTTAATCGCTCTGTGGTCTTGTTAGCAGAACATAATAGCGAAGGCTCAATAGGTTTTATACTAAACAAACCTTTATCCTATAACATCAATGATTTGATTCCCGAAATTGATGCTACTTTTTTAATCTACAATGGAGGTCCTGTAGAACAAGATAATTTGTATTTCATTCATACCATTCCAGATATAATTCCAAATAGTATCGAGATTTCAAATGGGATTTATTGGGGTGGCGATTTTGAAACTACCAAACAACTTATAAATAGTGGTAAAATTTCAAAAAATCAAATACGGTTTTTTCTTGGCTATAGTGGCTGGAGTGTTAATCAATTGGAAATGGAACTTCAAGAAAATGCATGGATTGTTACCGAAAACACACTTAAAAACAAACTACTATCTAAAGCAAGCACCTTATTTTGGAAAGAAAAAATTATTGAACAAGGCGGTGAGTATGTATTATTTTCTAACGCTCCCGAAAATCCAATGCTTAACTAAGTCGAATTTGAGCATTTAATCTTTTCAATACTTCTGCAGTAAATTCAATTCCATATTCCTTTTTACGGTATTTGGTAATGGGTTGAATTCCTGAGATTACATTTGTTAAAAACAATTCATCTGCTTTTTGAAGATCGAAAGGAGAAATTGAGGTTTCTTTTACTACAATCCCTTCGGTTTTTTTCAAGATTTCCAATACTTGTTTACGCATAATTCCGTTCAAGCAACCATCAGAAACCGGAGGCGTCACTACAACATTTCCAGTTTTCATAAACAAATTACTCTGCAAAGCTTCTACTACATTCTTTTCATCATTTAAAATTAAACAATTATCATAACCATTTTCGTCTGCAAAAATACTCCCTGTAATTTGAATCATTTTATTATTCGTTTTTAAAGAGGAAAGCAATTGTTTAGAAATATAAAAATCCTTATATAATTCGACTTCATAATTTTCTTTTCCGAGCACATATAACTCAAAATTCAATGGAGATGCCGTCACTATAAATTTTACTTTGCGAGATTTTGGCAAATAAAAACCTTCTGAATCTCTGTAAACCGAAAAACGAACACGATATGAATTGGCAATATTTAGCGCCTGAACCAAATTTACTATTTGGGATTCAAAATATTCCATGGTAAAATTCATTGGAATTTCCATACGACAAATACGCATAGAAGCCATCAATCTAAAATAGTGATCTTCAAGAAATAACACTTTATTATCCAACACTTTAATGGTTTCAAAAATGCTATCACCAAATAAAAATCCTCTATTATTTTCAATTGAAATTGAACTGTTTTCCTGAATATTTCCGTTAAAATTTACCATAAAAAAACCCGACTTTAAATCGGGACAAATATAGTTTATATTATTGAGTTTTAAACTGAACCCAACACATGTTTTAAATCGGAAATTTGATTTTCCCAAAGCAGTTTTGATTCTTCCAATTCATCAGCGAAAGCAAAATCTGAAACAACAATAGAAACGTCTTTAGTGATTTCATCTTCCATTATTTTCATTTCGAAAAAATAATCTGTTTCATTTCCATCCTCATCTAACCACTTAAATTTAATTCTTTCACCTGATTTTTTTGAAGCTAATCTTGCTTTTTCTTCAGAGTCATCCCAAATAAAAGTAAAAAATTCACCTCTTGAATTTACATTATCAGCAAACCATTCTGATAGCCCAGAAGGAGTAGAAATATATTGATATAGTAATTGTGGTGAAGATTGTATAGGAAATTCTAATTCGTATTTTACTTTTACACTCATAGTTCGTTTTAATTTTTCAGTTTGGAAATATATACAGAATTAATCGAATAAACAAAAAAAATATTTTAATTTATTTTAGTCAAAAAATATTTGCAAAGAAAAGAATTAGTTTTATATTTGCACCCGCATTCAGCAAGGATGTGAGACCAACATTTGGCGAGGTAGCTCAGTTGGTTAGAGCGCAGGATTCATAACCCTGAGGTCACGGGTTCAACTCCCGTCTTCGCTACGAAAAACAAGTGTTTTAAAATCAACGGATTAGTGTTTACTAATCCGTTTTTTTATGCCAAAAATTTCACGATATTTGAAAAATGAACACGGTTTTGAACACGATTTTAAAGAAAAAGAACACTCTCTTACTTATATCATTTTAAATATTTGGACAAAAAAAGACTCGCTTTAAATGATAAATTCATTTCTTACAACATTATAAACTTGTAAAAGAAAATCGCATACGATTCAAGGTATTTATTAAAAAGAGATTAAAATTAACAGAAACCTTAAATTACAAAAAATCCCTGAAGTTTAAATAAAATTAAGAAAGGAATATCAATATACTTCCTTAAGATGTATATTGGTTAGAAAGATAAGATTTTGAAGAAGAAGAAACCGAAACAATTTGAAGAAATTTAACTAATTGTAGTATTTTTAAAATTTAATTTCACAAATAAGCAACATAATTTAGTGTTCTTTTAATTACTTATTTTGAAATTGTTATTGATTTTATTCTAAAATCAGATGAATTACTAAATTGTATATAAAGTTTTTTTATTATCTGTTCCTATGAATTTTGTTATATCTTTTTGAAAACGATAAATATCTACATAAAAGATATTTTTCGTTCTTTTCAAAATTTTCTTGAAATATGGATTGACAATTACCACTTTTAGGTTGAGTACACCAGCATCAAGCAATCTGAAATATGTAAAAAAATCGTTATATTCATACACTAATACATAAACACTAAATTTTTTATCATAATTGTAAATTTTAAATGTGTCAATTTTATAACAAATTTTTGTGTTGAAAATTTCGAAATAGTCAGAATGAATTTTAATTGTATCTCTATTATCAATAATATAAAAGCTCATAAATCAACTAATAATTTCATTTATCAATAAAATAATTTCTCGTTTGTGTAGATTTAAATTAATTGTTGGAAAAACAGTCTTTGTATTAGAAAACACTTCAAGAAATAAATGATTCTCATATAGAACAATTATATTCTTATTAACTTCAAAATAATCTATAAAATCTATAATATTAAATTCGTTATAATAAACAAAAAATATATAATCAAAAGAGCTTAAACTTACATTTGGGAAATAGTTTTTTTTTATTCTTGTAACCTGAATTTCTTCTGACTCTATATTAAATTTGATTAATCGATAAATATAATTTTTATCATCATATACTAAAATCTTTCTCATAAACAATTATTAAAACAAAAAGGCTATAAAAAAAATTTATTAATCAAACCAAAATAACAACTATAAAAATTTAATTTATTATGATTTTATCATTTGTAATTAATCCATCAATAGTTTTAATTTTTACAATGTATAAACCAGTACTTAAATTTGACGTGGAAATGCTTATCTCAGAATTGAAATCTAAATATTTATTTGAAATAACAAGCTTTCCTGTTGTATCGTATAATTCAAAAGAAATGATTTCTTTTTTTTCAGGGTTAATTATTTTCAATAATTCTAAAGTGGTATCTTGAAAAACTTGCAAAATAGAATGTTCTTCTTGGGGTGATGATAATATATCATTCGTGGTATTAAATGTAATCTCAAATCTAGTTTTATTATCACCAGCGGGTAAAGTTACCTCAAACATATGGTCTTTAATATCATAATAAATATTAGTTTCCTTATCATGAATGTAAACTTTTTAGCTACTATCAAAGCCATATAAAACATCAACTACTTTTATTTTGAAATTTGTTTGAGCTTGACATCTAAATCCTACAGGTATTCTTTTATTTATATCAAAGTTTGTAACATTAATTATAAATTCTTTATCTGAATCATTTAATATGTAATAAAATTCAGCAGATTCTCTTGATGATGAAACACCATCAAATCCATAATCAAATCCATCGGTCGTATTGGAATCAAAACCTAGTGTAGTTGGTCTTATTCCACCATTATTATACATAGCATGAATTCTCATCTGAGGTACAAAACCCTCTTTCTCCGCTGAATAGCTTATCAAAAGTTATCAAA
>NZ_DITB01000097.1:0-265 GCF_002422095.1 Flavobacterium sp. UBA6195 | reverse complement strand
TATTACCAATTTATGTGCGATTAACTATCGACGGAAAACGATTTGAGTACAGTACTAAAAAATTTATTGAGCCATCGAAATGGTCAACTGAATTAAGCAAAATGAAAGGTAATTCAGAAGAAGCTCGTTTAATAAATAACTTACTTGATTTTACACGAAATCGAATAAACGAAATCCAATTCGAATTATTAAAAGATGGTATATCATTAAACATCGATGAATTTAAAAATCGTTTACTTGGTGTAAATCGTCAGCAAAAAGTGGA
>NZ_DITB01000108.1 GCF_002422095.1 Flavobacterium sp. UBA6195 | reverse complement strand
TTTTTATCGGACATTAATGAATTAATTATAAGAATTAAATTTATCTAATCCACTAATTTAGTCCCAGCTATAATAAGAATTTTTATTTCTGTAGGGGGACAATAAAGATTTTTTTCATAAAAGCCTAGTTTAAACTAGGCTTTTTTTATTTTAATATAAAGCAATCAAAAACAGGAAAATATTGTTGTTTTTTAAAATTATGATAAAATAATTTCACTTATAGCTATTTTCTTTGTGAACTCATTTTCTTGCTATACTTTAGCTGTGTAATAATAAGAATTTTTATTTCTGTAGGGGGACAATAAAGATTTTTTCACAAAGGTCTAATTTTAATTAGACCTTTTTTTTTACTTCTTTTCAGTGTAATTTTATATATGCGTATTTTTTTTTAAAATAAAGCTACTTATTTATTTTTTGTTATCCTACTTCTTTATCTTCGAATAAGTAATAAATATTTTTTATCTGTTGGGGGATAATGAAATTTCGTTAAGGTCTAATATTTTATTAGGCCTTTTTTTATTTAAGATGTTTTAATTACACTTATTAATAAAATTGATACAGTTATTACTTTTGAACTGATACAATTAAAAACCTTTCATAATTTTAGTTCAAATAATAGTAAAAGATTTTATTTCTGTAGGGGGAAATTAAAGTTTTTATGAAAGGTCTAAACTTAGTTTAGACCTTTTTCTTTTTAATTAGTATTATTAAATAAATTAATGTTTGTAAATTTGCATTCTCAATTTTTTGACAACGATTTCATTAATTGAGTTTTACTTATGGAAAACAAGAAAAAAGTCGCATTCTACACTTTAGGATGTAAATTAAACTTCTCAGAAACGTCTACAATTGCACGTGATTTTCAAAATGAAGGTTTTGAACGAGTTGATTTCGAAGAAATTGCAGATATATATGTGATTAATACCTGTTCGGTTACGGATAATGCAGATAAACAATTCAAGCAAATTGTAAAAAAAGCAATGAAGCTTAATGATAAAGCGTTTGTTGCTGCTGTGGGTTGTTATGCCCAATTAAAACCAGAAGAACTAGCTGCAGTTGATGGAGTAGATTTGGTTTTAGGTGCTACAGAAAAATTCAAAATCACAGATTATATTAATGACTTGTCGAAAAACGACATGGGCGAAGTCCATTCATGTGAAATTGAAGAGGCAGATTTTTATGTAGGAAGTTATTCAATTGGAGATAGAACGCGTGCGTTTTTAAAAGTACAAGACGGTTGCGATTATAAATGTACGTATTGTACCATTCCGTTAGCTCGTGGAATTTCTAGAAGTGATGCATTAGAAAATGTATTGAAAAATGCTAAAGAAATTTCAGAACAAGGCATCAAAGAGATTGTTCTAACGGGTGTTAATATTGGAGATTACGGAAAAGGAGAATTTGGAAATAAAAAACACGAACATACTTTCTTAGATTTAGTAAAAGCATTAGACGAAGTAGAAGGTATCGAGCGTTTGCGAATTTCTTCCATCGAACCAAATCTTTTGAAAAACGAAACGATTGAATTCGTAGCGCAAAGTCGAACATTCGTCCCGCATTTTCATATTCCATTGCAATCAGGTTCTAATGATATTTTAAAGAAAATGAAACGTCGTTATATGCGTGAATTATATTCGGAACGTGTTGCTAATATTCGTGAAGTAATGCCTCATGCTTGTATTGGAGTTGATGTTATTGTTGGATTTCCGGGTGAAACGGATGAGCATTTCTTAGAAACCTATCATTTCTTAAATGATTTAGATATTTCCTATTTACACGTTTTTACCTATTCGGAAAGAGATAATACCGAAGCAGTTGACATGGATGGAGTGGTGCCAATGAACGTGCGTTCGAAAAGAAGTAAAATGTTACGCGGACTTTCGGTTAAGAAAAGAAGAGCGTTTTACGAAAGTCAAATTGGAACGAACAGAACGGTTTTATTTGAAAGTGAAAATAAAGAAGGCTACATTCACGGATTTACAGAAAATTACGTAAAAGTAAAAACACCTTGGAATCCAGAATTAGTCAATACGCTGCACGAAATTAATCTAACCAAGATTGACGAAGACGGAAGTGTACGAATGGAATTCTTAAATGTAGAAGTATAAAAAAATCCCGATTATTCGGGATTCTTTGTTTATATGAGTTTTAAAAAATTAAATCTTAATTCCAGGAGGCAACATTTCTTGAAATTTTCTATTCTTTCTAAAGAAACTAATGAATTTTGCATGAGTAGGAACTACTTTTAATTTTCGTTCTTGCGCAATTTCTAAAACCGATTTTATAAATTCGTTGTGTAATTCTTCATCTTCGTTATTTTTGCTACAAAATTTAGTCAAAAACAACTTTCGTTCTTGAATAGAATATTCGATTGAAACCAATCCAGTATCGGAAATAATTTCAAATTGTCTTAAAAGTTCATTATCTTTGATTTCCATGATGCCTTTCAATTAGTGTGCAAATTTACGAAACTTTTTTAAAATAATGGTAATGAGTAAGATTCCAATTTATTTTATGCCAGGCTTAGCCGCAAGTCCAACTATTTTCGAAAATATTAAATTACCAGAAGACCAATTTGAAATGCGCTTTTTGGAATGGTTTTTGCCTCAAGAAAAAGAAAGTATCGAAAGTTATGCACTTAGAATGACTGAGAAAATTCAGCATGAAAATCCGGTTTTAGTTGGTGTTTCTTTTGGAGGTGTTTTGGTTCAGGAAATGGCAAAACAAATGAAAGTTCGTAAAGTAATTATCATTTCAAGTGTCAAATCGAATACCGAATTTCCACCACGTTTTAAAGTAGCAAAAGCAACAAAAGCGTATAAGTTAATTCCAACCCAACTTTTAGCTGATATAGAAAAATTGGTAAAATATGCATTTGGAGATAATATTGTAGCCAAGCGATTGAAGCTGTACGAAAAGTATTTGTCAGTTCGTGATAAGCACTATTTGGATTGGGCTATTGAAACCATTTTGTGTTGGAAACAAAAAGAAATAAATACAGCCGTAATTCATATTCACGGAGATGCGGATGAGGTTTTCCCAATCAAAAACATTGAAAAATGTATTGTTGTAAAAGGAGGAACTCACATTATGATAGTTAATAAATTCAAGTGGTTGAATGAAAATTTGCCAAAATTAATTCTAAACGATTAAAAAATGAAAAAGCATATAAAGAAGATATTGATTACAGGAACGGTTGTTCTTTTAGCAAGTTTCTTAATTTATGGAGTAGTTTCAGATGACACAAAATATTCTCCAGTAGGTTATAGTTTGAAAATGGACTTTTCGGGTGAAGAAGTGCCAACCTTCATGGCAGATGTGCAAGAGCGTTTGGATAAAGAGATGATTACTAATATGAATTATCATACCAATACCACCTTGGTAATCAAACGAGCAAATAAAGTTTTTCCAATTATAGAACCCATTCTTGCTAAATATGGTGTTCCAGATGATTTTAAATATTTAGCGGTTATTGAAAGTAGTTTGGTGAATGCGGTTTCTCCAGCTGGGGCAAGAGGCGTTTGGCAATTTATGCCTGAAACAGCAAAAGAAAAAGGAATGGAAGTAAGTGATGAGGTAGATGAACGTTATCACTTGGAAAAATCTACTGAAGCGGCTTGTAAATATTTGTTAAAGGCTAAAGAAAAATTTGGTTCTTGGACTTTGGCGGCAGCATCTTATAATGGTGGAATGAATGGAATTTCCAAAAAAATGGAAGAACAGCAAGTGGAAAATTATTATGATTTACTTTTAACCGAAGAAACTTCGCGTTATGTTTTTAGAATTTTAGCTTTAAAAGAAATTATGTCACATGCTAATAAGTATGGTTTTAATATCCCAAAGGAAGCTTTGTATTATTCTATCCCAACCAAAAAAATAGTGATTGATTCTTCAATTACAGATTTAGCAAAGTTTGCCAAAACGCAAGGTGTAAATTATAAAATCTTGAAAATACACAATCCTTGGTTACGAGATAAAAAACTAACTAATATTTCTGGAAGAAAATATGAAATCGAAATCCCAACTTCAGGATATCAAAAAGAATAAGCGCTCTATGGATGTTCAAATTGTTTTATCTTTAATATTAATCGGAATTTTAGCAGGAATTTTGAGCGGCTTAGTTGGAGTAGGAGGTGGAGTTGTCATGGTGCCTTTGCTAGTTTTACTTTTAGGATTTAACCAACATCAAGCACAAGGAACAAGTTTGGCGGTTTTGGTGGTGCCAGTTACTGCAGTTGCTGTTTACACGTATCACAAAGAAGGTTTTATCGATTGGCGATATGTAGGAATTATTGCTTTGTTTTTTGTGATTGGAGGTTATTTTGGAAGTAAAATAGCAGTAGGTTTAGATCAAAAAATGCTAAAAAAAGTATTTGGATTAATTTTACTTTTGATAGCAGGAAAGATGTTATTAGGAAAATAAAAAAAGCACCTTTAAGGTGCTTCTATTTTTTTAGAATGATGAATTACATTTTCTTCATTTGGTCCTTCATCATTTTGATTTGGTCTTTTAACATGTTTTGCTTGTCTAATTTTTTAGCTTCGTTTAATAAATTAGTAGCTTCCATTTTTCTTCTTTTTGTCATGGCGATACCAGCTAATTGTAATTTTGCTAAAGCTAAATCTTGATCCATTGATAAGCCTAATGAAATCGCTTTTTTGAAATATTTTTCAGCTTCATTTAAATTGGTTTGCGATACCATTAATCCGTGTAAATAATTAAAATAACCTTGTTGTTTTTTTACTAATGCGGCTTCCGGATTTTTAATATGAGCTAACCATTTTTGAGCTCCAGGAAAATCTTGTTTTCTTAATTTTAAAAAGGCTAATAAAATAAATTCATTTTTAAAATATAAGAAAATAAAAATGGTAGAGAATAATAATAAGAATATTCCATTTCCAATGTTGTTTTCTGTGAATTGATAAATTCCGAATGCTATGATTAAGGCAGCTAAAACTAATTTGATATTTTTGTGAAACATATATTTATTTTTTGTTTGATGCAAAGGTAATAAAATCAATTAAAAATATTTTTAAAAAAGTACTTGCGAATGAAAAAAGTCTTTGTATATTTGCACTCGGTTTTCAGGAAAGGAAGCCTACGAGTTTAAAAAAGAATTTTATTTATAGATTTTAAAAGATACTACAATGAGTAAGAGAACGTTTCAACCATCAAAAAGAAAAAGAAGAAATAAGCACGGTTTCATGGATAGAATGGCTTCTGCAAATGGAAGAAAAGTGCTTGCTCGTAGAAGAGCTAAAGGAAGACATAAATTAACTGTTTCTTGCGAACCAAGACACAAAAAATAATGTTTTAGCTTAAAACAATATATCAGCCGTTACTTTTATTAGTAGCGGCTTTTTTTTAAACTGTTTATAAAATTTGATAAGTTTTAAAGTGCATTTTAGTGCAACCTTTTGAAAATTAGTAATTTTATAGTCGCAATATAACTACAACCCACAACAAACAACAACACAATGCCTAAAGACACTACAATTAAATCGGTTTTAATTATTGGATCTGGACCTATCGTTATTGGTCAAGCTTGCGAATTTGACTATGCAGGTTCTCAATCCGCTCGTTCACTTCGTGAGGAAGGAATAGAAGTTATCTTAATCAACTCTAATCCTGCTACCATCATGACGGATCCATCAATGGCGGATCATGTTTACTTAAAACCACTTACCACAAAATCAATCATCGAAATTCTTAAAGCGCATCCACAAATTGATGCTGTTTTACCAACAATGGGAGGGCAGACAGCACTTAATTTAGCCATAGAAGCGGAAGAAAAAGGAATTTGGAAAGATTTTAGAGTACGTTTAATTGGGGTTGACATCAACGCCATTAACATTACCGAGGATAGAGAAAAATTTAAAGTGCTTTTAAATCAAATTGGAATTCCGCAGGCGCCTGCTAAAACGGCTAATTCATTTTTAAAAGGTAAAGAAATTGCACAAGAATTTGGTTTTCCGTTGGTAATTCGTCCTTCATTTACATTGGGTGGAACTGGAGCTGCTTTCGTACATAAGAAAGAAGATTTCGATGATTTACTAACTCGAGGTTTAGAAGCTTCTCCAATTCACGAAGTGTTGATTGATAAGGCTTTACTAGGTTGGAAAGAATATGAATTAGAGTTACTTCGCGATAAAAACGATAACGTGGTGATTATCTGTACGATTGAAAATATGGATCCAATGGGAATTCATACTGGAGATTCGATTACAGTAGCGCCAGCGATGACATTATCAGATACAACGTTCCAAAAAATGCGTGATATGGCGATTTTAATGATGCGCTCTATCGGAAATTTTGCTGGAGGTTGTAACGTACAATTTGCAGTTTCACCAGATGATAAAGAAGATATCGTAGCAATTGAAATTAATCCACGTGTATCGCGTTCTTCGGCATTAGCTTCAAAAGCAACAGGTTACCCAATTGCAAAAATCGCAACGAAATTAGCTTTAGGATATAACTTAGATGAATTACAAAATCAAATTACAAAATCAACTTCGGCTTTATTTGAGCCAACATTAGATTATGTAATCGTGAAAATACCAAGATGGAACTTCGATAAGTTTGAAGGTTCTGATAGAACATTAGGGCTTCAAATGAAATCGGTAGGAGAAGTTATGGGAATTGGACGTTCGTTCCAAGAAGCGCTTCACAAGGCTACTCAGTCATTAGAAATCAAGCGCAACGGATTAGGAGCAGATGGGAAAGGGTATAAAAACTACGAACAAATTATCGAGAAATTAACTTTCGCGAGTTGGGACAGAGTTTTCGTAATCTATGATGCTATTGCGATGGGAATTCCGTTAAGTAGAATTCATGAGATTACGAAAATCGACATGTGGTTCTTGAAACAATATGAAGAGTTATTCCATTTAGAGAAAGAAATTTCGAATTATAAAGTAGATACGTTACCAAGAGAATTGCTTTTAGAGGCGAAACAAAAAGGGTATGGAGACCGTCAAATTGCTCACATGATGGGTTGTTTGGAAAGTCAAGTACACAAATTGCGTGAAGAGCAAAATATCAAACGTGTTTACAAATTAGTAGATACTTGTGCTGCCGAATTTAAAGCGGTAACACCTTATTTCTACTCGACTTTTGAAGCTGAAATTGAAAAAGCAGACGGTACCAAATATGTTCATAACGAAAGTATTGTTACCGATAAGAAAAAAGTAGTGGTTTTAGGTTCTGGACCTAATAGAATTGGACAAGGAATTGAGTTCGACTATTCATGTGTTCATGGAGTTTTAGCAGCAAAAGAATGTGGTTATGAAACCATCATGATTAACTGTAATCCAGAAACGGTTTCTACTGATTTTGACACGGCAGATAAATTATATTTTGAGCCAGTTTTTTGGGAACACATTTATGATATCATCCAACATGAAAAGCCAGAAGGTGTAATAGTACAGTTAGGTGGACAAACGGCTTTAAAATTAGCAGAAAAATTATCTAAATATGGAATCAAAATCATCGGAACATCTTTTGATGCTTTAGATTTGGCAGAAGATAGAGGAAGATTCTCAGAATTATTAACCGAATTAAAAATTCCGTTCCCAAGATTTGGAGTAGCTGAAAATGCGGAAGAAGCTGTAAAATTAGCTGATACGTTAGATTTTCCACTTTTAGTAAGACCATCTTATGTATTAGGAGGTCAAGGCATGAAAATTGTCATCAACAAACAAGAGTTAGAAGAGCACGTAATCGAGATTTTAAAGCATATTCCAAATAACAAATTGTTGTTAGATCATTACTTAGATGGCGCTATCGAAGCAGAAGCGGATGCTATTTGCGATGCGGATGGAAATGTGTACATCATAGGAATTATGGAGCACATAGAGCCGTGTGGAGTGCATTCTGGAGATAGTAACGCAACATTACCACCATTCAATCTAGGTGAGTTTGTAATGCAACAAATCAAAGATCATACGAAGAAAATTGCAGTAGCTTTAAAAACAGTTGGGTTAATCAACATCCAGTTTGCTATAAAAGATGATACGGTTTATATCATTGAAGCCAATCCAAGAGCTTCTCGTACCGTTCCATTTATTGCAAAAGCGTATGGTGAACCATATGTAAATTATGCAACAAAAGTAATGTTAGGTCACAATAAAGTAACTGATTTCACTTTTAATCCAAAATTAAACGGATATGCAATTAAGCAACCAGTGTTCTCTTTTAGTAAGTTCCCAAATGTAAACAAAGCATTAGGTCCAGAGATGAAATCAACAGGAGAAAGTATTTTATTTATTGAAGATTTAAAAGACGATCAATTCTACGATTTGTACTCAAGAAGAAAAATGTACTTAACGAAGTAATAGAAACAGAAATCCCAATCTGTCGATTGGGATTTTTAATTTAAATAACTAATTTTCTGGATTGATTTTACATTCCACCCATTTGTTTTTTTAGTTCTTCTTTAGTGATTTTTGTAAATCCTTCTCCTATTTTAAAAGCATCTACAGGAATATCTTTGCTAAATTTGTTAGCTATCATAATAATATTTCCCTGAGAGGTTTGCATATTCATTTCTAAAGGGTAACCAGTTAATTTTACTTTGCTATTTGATGCTGACTCTTGTGGAGCAATAGCGTCAGTTAAGTAAAAAATATTTTTACTACCATCATTCATTGTTATTGTTGCTTTATAACATTTAAAGCCAGCAATTTCTTTAGTATCTTTTTTGTCATAGATTACTTCTTTGGCATCATCAAGATTATTTAAACCATTGGCATTTTTTAAAGCATCTTCTCCAATATCCGTAATTTCGTATTTCATTCCCATTACTTCCATCGTCATTCTTGATTCTTTTTTATTTGCAATTGGGATAATTGTTTTCATTAACATCATTCCTCCCATCATACTCATATCTGTTGCCTGAGTAGTTTCATCAAAATTGATTGTTATAGTTGTTTCTCCCATAGCAGCCATTTCTTCTGTTGTGCCTGGCATAGACATAGTGTAAGTTACAGATCCTTTTTTTAATTGTGTTTGAGCATGAGATATCGTTGTAAAAACTAATAATGCTGTTAATGCGATTTGTGTTAATTTTTTCATTTGTAATAATTTATTTTTCTGTGTTAATTTAAGAAATTTTTTAATCTTACAGGTTGTAAAATTTAGATTATATTTTTTTTAATAATATTTTTTCTTGTGAAAATTGATATGCCGCATCTAGGAAAGCAATCATTTTTTTCCAATTGGAATTAGGTTCGTACGAATTGAAATAATTTTTAGTAGATATTATAGTTAATTTGTTGCCTTTTACTT
>NZ_DITB01000125.1 GCF_002422095.1 Flavobacterium sp. UBA6195 | reverse complement strand
CCCGATAGTATTTTGCAACTTGGTTTTGTTTATCAATTATTACTATTTCAAAGATAAATAATGCATCTTATTAAATCTTAACAAAGATATGAGCCCTGATTGTAGTGGAAATCCTTTTTTTTGTTGCCTTCGAGAACCTCAGGCAACAAAAAAAAGATTGTAACGTAAAGCAGGAACATGGAAACCAAGAAAGCCCAAGCCATTCGCTTCCAATTATTTACAGTAAAAATCGCAATTGTTAATAATTTTTGTTGATAAAATTTTGATATTGCTATTGATTATCTAACTTTGTTGTTATGCTTATAGAAAAACATATATCTGACTTATTATATCGTTATCAGTGCGTTACTGTTCCTGGTTTTGGTGCGTTTTTAACCGAAACTGTGTCCGCTCACGTTACTGGAAGCGCAAGTTCGTTTTTTCCGCCTAAAAAAGTGGTTTCGTTTAATGCGAATGTAAAAAACAATGATGGTTTATTAGCAAATCATGTGGCATTACAAGAAAAAATGTCCTACGAATTAGCGGTAATCAAAATTGGTGATGTAGTGAACGAATGGACGTATTTGTTGCAAAACCGCAATCGTGTGGTGTTGAAAAACATTGGTGAGATTTCGGTAAATAATGAAATGAATTGGGTTTTTGAACCTGCGAATACGGTAAATTATTTAACGGATTCGTTTGGTTTGAGCAGTTTTGTTTCTCCTGAAATTACAAGAGAAGTTTTAAAGCAAGAAGTAGAAGCTTTAGAAGAAAAAGCGCCAATTATTTTTACTCCTGAAAGAAAGAAAGATTACTCGTATTTGAAATATGCTGCTATTTTTGTGGTGATGTTGGGCGCTGGTGGTTTTGGATATAAAACGTATTACGATCAACAAATTGAGACTAAAACTTTAGCGGTTCAGAAAAACGTACAAGAAAAAGTACAACAACAAATTCAAGAAGCGACTTTTGTAATTAGCGCTCCGGTTGAAGCGGTTGAATTAAGTGTAGCTGCTCCAGTTGAAGAAAAAATGCCTTATCATTTAGTGGCTGGCGCTTATAGAAGTGAAGAAAATGCTAACAAAGCGATTACTGAACTAAAAGCCGCTGGTTTTGAAAATGCTAAGATGCTTCCGATGAATAAACACAACTTATACCCTGTGATTTATGGAAGTTTCAAAAACTTAAACGAGGCTCAAACGGAAAGAAAAAACATTCAAAAATCGCACAATGCAGAGGCTTGGTTATTAATCGAATAAATTTTTAACACTTTGTATAAAAATTATTGAAATCCCAATTTTGGGATTTTTTTTTGCATTTTATTTTCAAATTCATCTTTATCTTTGCAAAAAAAACAATGCAACCAAAATTTCCTTCAGAATCGGTAACTACTTTAACCGACTTAGTGTTACCAGGTGAAACGAATCCATTGAACAATTTATTTGGTGGTGAATTGCTTGCTCGTATGGATAGAGCAGCGAGTATTACTGCTAGAAGACACTCACGTAGAATTTGTGTAACGGCATCGGTGAATCACGTGGCATTTAACAGAGCTATTCCGTTAGGAAGCGTAGTAACTGTTGAATCAAAAGTTTCCAGAACATTCAACACTTCAATGGAAATTTTTATTGATGTTTGGATTGAAGACAGAGAATCAGGAATTAAAAACAAAGCGAACGAAGCAATTTATACTTTTGTTGCCGTTGATGAAACGGGAAGACCAATTCCAGTTCCACCAATTGTGCCTGAAACCGATTTGGAAAAAGAACGATTTGCCGCGGCATTAAGAAGAAAACAACTAAGTTTAGTCTTAGCAGGAAAAATGAAACCAAGCGAAGCAACGGAATTAAAAGCGTTGTTTGTGGAATAAATTGAGAACCTTCGGGTTCTTTTTTTTATTTTTGTAAAAAATAAATCACATGTCATCATTTTATAAATTAAGCATTAAAGAAATCATCAAAGAAACGGCCGATGCGGTTTCGATTCTTTTTAATGTTCCCGACGAATTAAAATCGTATTATCAATTCGTTGCTGGACAATACGTAAACTTAAAAATCACGCTTGACGGACAAGAAATTAGAAGAGCGTATTCGATTTGTTCTTCTCCAAAAAGTGGCGAATTACGAATTGCTGTTAAAGCTATCCAAAATGGTTTCTTCTCCAAGTTTGCCAATGAAAAATTAGCGGTTGGGAATGTAATCGAAGTAGGAACTCCAGAAGGGAAATTCACTTTCGAACCTAAAGCAGAACGTCAAAAAAACTACGCAGCCTTTGTGGCGGGTAGTGGAATTACGCCTGTTTACTCAATTTTAAAATCAGTTTTAGAAGAAGAACCAAACAGTACTTTTGTGTTGGTTTACGGAAATAAATCGGAAAAAGACACCATTTTCCACAACCAATTACACGATTTGCAATTGCAATATGTGGGACGTTTGTTTGTGCAATACGTATATAGTCAATCAACGGCTGATAATGCTTTGTTTGGTCGAATTGATAAATCAACGGTGAATTTCATCTTGAAAAACAAACATGCTGAAATGGAATTTTCAAAATTCTATCTGTGCGGACCTGAAGAGATGATTAATTTGGTTTCGGATACATTGAAAGAAAATAACATTTCCGATTCAGATATTAAATTCGAATTGTTCTCTACTTCTTCAAGCGAAGGAGAAACCGTTGCAAGTGCTGATGGTCATACTAAAATTTCAATCCTTGTTGATGATGAAGAAACTACTTTCGAAATGAGTCAAAAACAAACCTTATTAGAAGCGGCGTTGAAACAAGGTTTAGATGTTCCGTATTCTTGTCAAGGTGGTATTTGCAGCAGTTGTATTTGTAGAATTACAGAAGGTGAAGCGGTCTTGAAAAAGAACCAAATTTTAACCGATGCCGAAATTGCTGAAGGATTAACATTGGCTTGTCAAGCGCATCCTACAACAGCTATGATTAAGATTGATTTTGATGATGTTTAATCAGTAAACAGTGTTCAGTATTTAGTGTTCAGTTGTATCTGTCAACTGCGACTGGATACTGAACACTACTTTTTTGGGCAAAATCGTTCGCATCACATCCTTATAACCTTCCACTTTTTTATTACCATAAATGGAAGTTGGTAATAATGGATATTGTGTTCTGTCCGAAGTCAAGCAAAAATCATCAGGTTGATTAAAAGGTTTGAAACCAGCATAAGGATGTGTGGCGCCCCAAAGTGTTATCACTTTTACGCCTAACATCGCTGCAATATGTGCATTTCCAGAATCCATGGAAAGCATGATATCTAAATTGGAAATCACGTCTAACTCTTGTTTGAATTTTAGTTTTCCAGCTAAAACGATTACGTTATCATGTTGGTCTTGCAATTGATTCAGTAACTGAATTTCTTTTTCTCCTCCACCAAATAAGAAGATTTTTTGATTTTTATTTTCAGCTAAACCATCAATTACTTCTTGCATTAAATCTAAAGGATACACTTTACTGTCGTATTGTGCAAAAGGCGCAATTCCAATCCAATTTTGATTTTTAGTTCCCGTAATTGAGATTATTTCCTGTGATAAAGTAGCTTTTTCAGGAAAATGCGGATTCGATAAATCAATTGAAAATCCAAGTTGCTTGAACGTTTCTACATGTCTGTAGACCATTGGCTTCACTGGAGCAAAAACTTTGTTGGTTAAGCTCGTTAATGTTTTCTTTTCGGCTCTTCCTTTATCGGTTGCAGCGACTTTTTTTCCACTTAAAGCGAATAAGGTTCGAATAACTTTTGAGCGAAGAACATTGTGTAAATCGGCAACAACATCAATATTCAATTTTCGTAAATCGGAAAATAATCGAAGTAAACCTAAGAATCCTTTATGTCGTTCTTTCAAATCCACACCATAGAAATTCACATTCGGAATTCCGTCAAAAAATGGTTGGAAAAAAGGTCGGGAAACTACTGTAATTTTTACTTCGGGATATTGCAAAACTAAGGCTCTCAACACAGGAACTGTCATTGCAACATCACCCATCGCTGAGAGCCTTATTACCAATATGTGTTTTGGTTTAGACATCAATTTGATGACTATTTTTTATTCTGATACAACACCGGATTCAACTCCTCGTCGTTGTACATTTTCATTTGTTTGTAGACTTTCATGTATTTGTCACCTGCTTCAATATCTTCAATTAACTGACTGATTGAAGTAAACATATCGTTCTTTTGGTCTAACAATACATTTAATTTTTCTTGACATTTTGCTCTGTGTTCAGCCGTTGCTTCTGCACGAGTTGCTTCTTCGTTCATGTGGTAAATTTTCAAAGCCAAAATCGATAAACGGTCAATTGCCCAAGCTGGACTTTCGGTGTTGATTTTTGCATTTGGTTTTACTTGAACATCTTTGTATTTATCCAAGAAATAACTGTCGATGTATTCCACCATATCCGTACGAACTTGGTTGGAAGCATCAATTTTACGTTTTAAATCTAAAGCTGCTACAGGATCAATATTTGGATCACGAACGATATCTTCATAATGCCATTGCACCGTGTCTACCCAGTTTTTTGCAAACAACAAATATTCAATAGTTCCTTTTTCATAAGGATTTACAACGGGTTGATACACATCGTCAATAATGTGATATGTTTTGATACTTTGTTCAAAAATGGGAAATGCAAATTCAGCAAACATAATTATAGCTTTAAAATTGTTACAAAAATAGCGATTTTTTGTACTTTTATCCTGAATTACAAAAAATAAAATCAATGCACATTCATTATATCTCCGAACAAAACAGTATTCTTAATCATTTTTTAGCGCAAATTCGCGATGTAAACATCCAAAAAGACAGTATGCGTTTTAGAAAAAATATTGAGCGTATTGGGGAAATAATGGCATACGAATTAAGTAAAACACTTGATTACAAAAACATTGATGTACAAACGCCACTTGGTATCAAACACACCACAACAATTGCTGAACCTGTAGTTTTATGTTCGATTCTTCGAGCTGGTTTAGCTTTACATCAAGGTTTTATGAACTTTTTTGACAATGCAGAAAACGGATTTGTTTCGGCTTATCGTCATCATTATGACAACGATGATAAATTTGAAATTTTGGTAGAATATCAAGCAGCACCATCTTTCGAAGGGAAAAATCTGATTTTAATTGACCCGATGTTAGCCACTGGACAATCCTTAATAGCCGTTTTAAATAAATTACATTTGGAACAAAAACCAAAAGAAATTCACATTGCAGTTGTTATCGCGACTCCAGAAGGAATTGAATACTTAGAGAAAAATGTTCCCGAAAATTGTCACCTATGGGTTGCTGCTTTAGATGAAAAACTAAACGAGCACAACTATATTGTTCCTGGTTTAGGCGATGCTGGCGATTTAGCTTACGGAATTAAATTATAATTGCATTAAAAAAAAGAAAATTCCAAGGGCTAATAAAGAATAAACTATAATTTCTTTTAGCCAATTATTTTCTATCTTTTCTATAAAATTGGCTCCAATTATAGCTAAAGGGCCGAAACAAAATGCTAAACAACCATTGTTCTTATTTGCAGAAAGTACGTAAATTCCAACTCCAAGAATAAAAGAAAACAAAATCGTTTTGTGAGAAGATTGCATATTCAATGCTTTATTTGGTAAATCGAATAAATGAGATACAAAAAAGAATAAACTTATCGAGGTAAATAAAGCTAAAGCAATTCGTTGAAAAATATTATCAAAATAGTAAAAATCAAAACTAATATACGTTTTACTCAAAAGTGTACTCATCAAAGTATTATCGAGAATACTATTAGCAAGGAAAAATAAAATGGTAACCGCTAATAATGCTATGAAAGGAATAATCCAATTTCGGTAATCTTTTGAAACGTGAAGAATTACAGCAATGAAAACTAAAATGATATAAAAAATACTCCAAAAGTGAAATAAAGCAGCCAAAAAAATCCAAAACGATGCATCAAAAATTTTTTCTTTTGTTTGTAATAAAGATTTCAAAGAAATTAATCTTCTTAAAGCCAAAAGCAATAAGAAATTAGAAATAATGATGTTTTTATTCTGGAAAATAGACGAAAAAAACAGAAGAAAAATAAAAAACAACAATAAAGCATAATTGTTTGTTTTGGTTAATCCGTTCTTTAGTGTGATGAAATTTATAATGAATAATGAAGCAAAAAGAAGTAAGTATAAACCAAACTCTTCAGCATAGTAAACCCAATGAGCATTAGGTTGTGCCAACGCTATTATCTTTACAGAAAAGAAAAAAAGCGATAAAATACCTACTACTAAATAATTAAATGGTCTTGTTTTACTAAAAATGCTTGCTAACATCCGAATATTTTATATTTTTGTGGTGTAAATATAATACTTTATCAAAATGAAATCATTTTTTGAAGGAATACAATCACTTTTCGTAGATTTTTTATTCTTACCAATGGATTGGTTAAGAGAACTAGAATTAACTAATTGGTGGACTGCAAATATCTTAAACTGGATTTTTATTATTATATGTTGTGGTGCAATGACATATTGGATTAAGCAATTGAACATCTTCAAAGCTAACAATGAAGATGAGCAAGATACAACTGCACACTCATTTTTAAAATAATCTTAAGATATTAGCAAGGATTATAAATCCTTACCAATATCGTTTCTAAAATACATCTTATCAAATTGTAGTTTTGCTATACTTTGATAAGATTTTTTTATGGCTTCCTGAAAGTCATTTCCGTACGAAGTTACTGCAATAACACGACCTCCGTTAGTCACTACTTTTCCATTTTCTAATTTTGTTCCTGCATGAAATGGAATTGAATCGGTGATGTTTTCTAAACCGAAAATCTCTTTTCCTTTTTCATAATCTTCTGGATATCCGCCTGAAACCACCATGATAGTTGTAGCGGCTCTCTCATCAATTTCCAAAGTTATTTTATCTAGTTCTTGATTGCCAATCGCTTCAAAAATTTCAACTAGATCACTTTTTAATCTTGGCATTACTACTTCTGTTTCTGGGTCACCCATTCGAACGTTATATTCGATAACCATAGGTTCGCCTTTCACGTTGATTAATCCGATAAAAACAAAGCCTTTGTATTCAATTCGGTCTTTTTGTAAACCGGCGATAGTAGGTTTTACAATTCGAGTTTCAATTTTTTCTAATAAAACTGCATCAGCAAATGGAACTGGAGATACTGCTCCCATTCCGCCTGTGTTTAATCCAGTATCGCCTTCTCCGATTCGTTTGTAATCTTTTGCTGTTGGTAATACTTTATATGATTTTCCATCAGTTAAAACGAAACAACTTAATTCGATTCCGTCTAAAAATTCTTCGATAACTACTTTTGAACTTGCTTGTCCAAACTTAGCACCCACCAACATATTTCGTAATTCAGCTTTTGCTTCTTCTAAATCCGATAATATTAAAACTCCTTTTCCAGCAGCTAATCCATCTGCTTTTAAAACGTATGGCGCTTCTAAAGTTTCTAAAAACTGGCAACCTTGTTCAACGGTTTCTTTTGTGAAACTTTCGTAACGAGCGGTTGGAATGTTGTGTTTTACTAAAAATTCTTTCGCAAATTCTTTACTTCCTTCTAATTGTGCTCCCACTTTTGAAGGTCCAATTACTGGAATATGGTTAATTTCAGCATCATTTTTGAAGAAATCATAAATTCCTAACACCAATGGATCTTCTGGACCAACCACTACCATTTCTACTTTTTCTTCTAAAACAAAAGCTTTAACGGCATCAAAATTATTTGGGTTTACATCCACATTTTTTGCTATCGATGCTGTTCCTGCATTTCCAGGCGCAACAAAAAGAGAAGAACATTTTGAAGATTGAAGCATTTTCCAAGCCAGTGCGTGTTCGCGACCGCCAGAACCAAGTAGTAAAATAGTCATTTTGTGTGTTGTTATGTTGTTTGGCAAAAGTACTATTTCTTAAGAAAAAAGAAAAAAGAAGAAAGATTATTTTCAGATTTATTACTTTTGGATAAATTCCAACGAATGTTCAACTTGTTTCATCTTTCTTTAAAATTAAGCGGTTTTCCAATAGCGAAAGCTCAAGCTGATTTTGAGAAAATTCTACAAATTTCAGAAGCAGATTATCCCGATTATCTCGAAGCTAAAAAGCGAGAAATTGTAGAATTTCATTTAAAAAATAATGCTTTTTATCAAAATTTAGTTGGAAAAGACTTCTTTAAAAACTGGAATGATTTACCCGTTCTAACCAAAAAAGATTTACAAAAACCTTTAAAAGACCGACTTTCAAAAGGTTATTCAGAAAAATCTGTTTTCGTTAATAAAACATCGGGTTCGAGTGGCGATCCATTTGTTTTTGCCAAGGACAAAGAAGCACATGCTATAACTTGGGCTTCGATTATTCATCGTTTTGGTTGGTATGGCGTTGATTTTAATTCGTCGTATCAAGCGCGATTTTATGGGATTCCGTTGGATTTAATTGGGTACAGGAAAGAACGTTTAAAAGATTTTTTAAGTAAACGATATCGTTTTCCGATTTTTGATTTATCGGATGCAATTTTAGATGGTGTTTTGGAACATTTTAAGACGAAAAAGTTTGATTACATCAATGGTTATACGAGTTCGATTGTGCTTTTTGGAAAATATTTACAAGCACGAAATATTATTTTAACTGATGTATGTCCGTCGTTGAAAGTTTGTATGGTGACTTCGGAAATGTTGTTTGAAGAAGACAAAATCTTGCTTGAAAAACATTTGGGAATTCCCGTTGTAAATGAATATGGTGCTTCGGAATTGGATTTAATTGCGTTTCAAAATCCAAATGATGAATGGCAAGTGAACTCGGAAACCTTATTTGTGGAGATTTTAGATGAAAATAATCAACCCGTTCCGTATGGAAAAGAAGGAAAAGTGGTAATTACTTCGTTGTATAATAAAGCGCATCCTTTTATTCGATATGAAATTGGCGATGTTGGAATTTTAGATGAAAAAAGCACGTTGAAAAAACCCATTCTGAAAAAATTAATTGGGAGAACTAGTGATGTAGCACTTTTACCTAGTGGAAAAAAATCGCCTGGATTAACCTTTTACTATGTGACCAAAAGTATTATTGAAGACGATGGAAACGTAAAAGAATTTATTGTTCGTCAAACAAAGTTAGATAGTTTTGAAATTGATTATGTGAGTTCTGTAGAATTGACTTCGAAACAAATTCAAGAAATTGAAAAAGCAATTGCAAAATATTTAGAACCCGGATTGCGTTTTACTTATAACCGAAAAGAAGTTTTAGAACGAACGAAACGAGGAAAATTGAAGCAGTTTCAATCGATGATTTGAATCGGTTACACAGAGTTTCGCTAAGTTAAACACAAAGTTTCACAAAGTATTTTTGACTATTAAACCAAAATTTGAGAATCTGCGGTAAAACTTTGTGTTCTTTGAGCCTTCCTTGTGTTCTTTGTGGTAAAAACAGGAATTAACTCCTATACTTCATAAAACCGCGATACATCCAATGCAACATATAATAGCTGGATTCGAAAACATTCAATTTTTCAACTTCTCTATAAAATTGCCATTGGTATTTAATTAAATCCGATTTTTTTCTGGAAAGTGAATTTTCTCTGATTCTATAAATCGCTTGCGTTTTTTGGATTCCATGTGCGAATGGAATTACTTTTAAATAATTCAACCACAATCCCATATCTTGACGTTTTCGGATGAGTGGCATGTACTTTTTGCCTAACTTTTTAATATCAACAAAAGCCGTCAAACAACTTATAGAATTGGATTTTAAAATGTCAGAATACGAAACTTTATTGGGAACAATAAAATCAGAATAGACAAATTCTAATTGTTCATTGGCTCTTTTGTAAGACGAAAACACGAATGGAATTCCGGTTTCTTGAATGGTTTTGATATTGTTTTCGATGAATGTTGGAAACCAAATGTCATCGGCATCAATAAACGTCATATAATCTCCAGATGCTTTTTCAATTCCAGTATTTCGAGCTACTGCTGGTCCTGAATTTTGACTTAACTTATGAAATTGAATGCGATTATCCTTTTGGATTATGGATAAAACAACATTTTCTGTTTCATCAGACGAACCATCATCTACAATAATCATTTCCCAATTTTGGTAGGTTTGATTTTGCACTGATTGAATGGTTTCAGCAATAAATTTTGCAGAATTGTAAGATGGTGTAATTATAGAAACTAAAGCAGTCATTAGTAAGCTTTTTTCTCTCCTTTAATTGCATTAATTACAGTAGCAAAAATTATCTTAATATCGAGTAACAATGACCAATTTTCAAGATAAAAAATATCATATTTCACCCTGTTAATAATATCTTTTTCTGTTTCAACTTCTCCTCTAAAACCATTGGTTTGTGCTAAACCAGTTATTCCTGGTTTAATAAAATGTCTCACCATAAATTTATCTACACTTTTAGCATACATTTCCGTATGGCTTACCATGTGAGGTCTTGGTCCTACAACTGACATATCGCCTAGTAAAACATTGAAAAATTGCGGAAGTTCATCTACACTAGTCTTTCTAATTAATTTTCCAATTCTGGTAATTCTAGGGTCATTTTTTTGTACTTGTTCTAAATCTGCAATAGGATTCAAATACATAGATCGAAATTTATAACAATAAAACTCTTCATAATTTAATCCATTTCTTTTTTGTTTAAAAAAAACAGGGCCTTTTGATTCCATTTTAATTAACAAAGCAATTATTGGGGTCAACCAAGACAAAATAAATATTATGATAGATAAAGAAAAAAGAACGTCAAAAAAACGTTTTAATCGCTTATTTACTTCTTTGTCTAAAGGTATTGTTCTTAAAGAAATTATAGGTATATAATCATAATATTCTACCGCTAAATTTCTTAAAAAAGTATTTTTATTATCAGGAAGAAATTTTACCGTCTTTAAATTATTGTCGGCAAAGAAAATTAAATCATTAATCTCTTTATTAGAAAGGGTGTTAATTGATGCGTATATTTCATCAATTCTATTTTCTATTACATATTGATTGCTATTAATTAACTCTGTTTTTTTATTTTCTTTTAAATCAAATATATAGCATAAATTATAGCCATAATCAGGATTGTTTGTGAAAAAATCTTTTAATTCATCAACGCTTTTTCCATGACCAATTATTATAACATTTCTATAATTGCCACCATATAAAAGCCTATATTTTTTTAACAAAATAAAAATAGAAAATTTAACTAGACCCACTAATGAGAAGGAACAAAAAATATAATAACCTACTTCATCAGTGGTTACATATTTGTATTTGTAACCCACATAAGCAAATGTAATTAAGCTTATGAAGAAAAATTGCTTTAAGAGTTTACCAAAAATCTCTATTCCCTTTGTAAAACGATATACCTCATAAAATCCGGAATAATAAGAAATTACTAACCAAAAAACAGAAAGAATAGTATGATAGCCAAAATTACTCATGGCCGATCTCATACATAATAATACTAAAAGATTTACAATTAATAAATCTAAAAATATTAGTATAGGTCTAATGTAAACCGAATATCTTCCTGCCTTGTTTTTCAACCCTAGTAAATATATTTAGTAAAATCTTTATGTTCTTCTTTTAATAATTCTTCTGAGGAAAGGGTTTTAAAATAGTCATACGTTATTTTCATCCCTTCTGATCTAGATACCTTAGGCTCCCAACCTAAAATTTCTTTAGCTTTTGTTATGTCTGGTTGTCTTTGTAATGGATCATTAACAGGTAAAGGGTGATACACTACTTTTTGACCTGTACCTGTTAATTTGATGATTTCATCTGCAAAATCTTTGATGGTAATTTCATCAGGATTTCCAATATTAACTGGTAAATGATAATCTGAATGTAATAATCTGAAAATTCCTTCTACCTGGTCATCAACATAACAAAACGAACGGGTTTGACTTCCATCACCAAAAATGGTTAAATCTTCACCTCGAAGCGCTTGTCCTATAAATGCGGGAATTACTCGACCATCATTCAATCGCATTCTTGGTCCATAGGTATTAAAAATACGAACAATTCTAGTTTCTACACCATGAAATGTGTGATATGCCATTGTTATTGATTCTTGAAAACGTTTAGCCTCATCATATACTCCTCTTGGACCAATAGTATTTACATTACCATAATATTCTTCCGTTTGAGGGTGAACTAAAGGATCACCGTAAACTTCTGAAGTGGATGCTATTAAGATTCTTGCTTTTTTTACCCGAGCTAATCCTAATAAGTTATGTGTTCCTAAAGATCCAACTTTTAAAGTTTGAATTGGAATTTTTAAGTAATCTATTGGACTTGCTGGTGATGCAAAATGCAAAATGTAATCCAATTTCCCTGGAACATGAACAAACTTTGTGATGTCATGATGATAAAACTCAAAATTTTTATCTTTAAAAAGATGTTCAATATTTTTCAAATCACCTGTAATTAGGTTGTCCATACCTATTACAAAATAACCTTCCTTTATAAATCTATCGCATAGATGTGACCCAAGAAATCCAGCCGCACCTGTTATAAGTATTCTTCTCATTTTAATTTTTCTTAACTGAGGGGTTATTTATAAAATTAAACAAACAATAAAAAGTGGTAAAAAACACAACACCTCTTTGTCTCCATAAAAATGATTCTGTCAAAAATAAGCTTAACATTAAGATTGCAAAAGCAATATGCATAAAATCTTTAGAATTAAATGCTTTTTTTGTATTAATAATCAAAATAATTAATAGTAATACAAAACCTATTGCACCTAACTCTGCAAAATTTTGTACATATTGATTATGAAAATTAAATGTTCCATAACCTGGATATAAATTATATTGCTTTTCTTTTTCTAATAACTTATTTAGTGAAGCATTTAGTCCAAATCCTTTCCAAAATATAGGTTCTTCATCTAAAAAATCTTTAAACATTCTAAATTGATATACCCGAAATGAAGTACCTGGAAAAAAATCATTATGTGTAAATTTTTTATTATTCCAAGCTTCGTAAATACTTATATTATTAACGCCTACTTCGTTATTCACTTTTACATTATGTGATATACTTTTTTCTGTATTACTTGTAAACTCAATTAAAAAACGTTCTTTTATTTTTCCGAAAGAAAGAATAATTCCTAGTAATATTAAAATTAAAGTTAAATTTCTTAATCGCAAACGATTAGCCATTTTAGAGTAGAAAAAAATTTGAATTAGAATTAACAAAACAAATACTAATATAATATTTTTAGATGCCAATAAAAGAACAAAAACAAATAAAAGTAAACTAGCTAATCGCTCTATTTTATTCTTGTGCTCTTTTATGAAAAAATAAAAAAAAGCAATTGCCACATATACAGAAACATGAATTGCATTTAATAACCTTGGAACTAATCCTGTGTCTGTTTCGTTATCGGGTCCGTGATAGAAAAAAACACTCGTTTCTTTAGTTAAAATAAATCTTAGTACTGCTCTTATTAAAAAAAACAGTACAAAAAACAACATTGTATAACTGTAATATTTAATTAATTTATCCCTTTGTTCTTTTGTAAAAGAAGGTATTAATAAAAATGCAATAGGTACAAGTAATAATGCTATTTCCTTAGGTATTGCAGATAATGTTCTTTCTTTATCTACAGACCATAAATAGGAAAAACACATCCACAAAAATAATAACATTGGCAGTAAATAAGCCCAAGAAAAAATCATTTTGTTTCTCCTAATATAGAAAAAGGATGAAATAACAAATACTCCTAATAAAATATTATTTATAGCCATTGAAAATGGCACAGTTATTAACAATAGTAAAAAAGGAATAAACGCATTATGTTGTTTGTTTTCCTCTAGAAGTTCCCTCCAAGCACTGCTTAAAAAGTTGTAAATATTGTTCATTTATTTGTTCCCATTTAAAACTCGTAGCTATTTCTAAATAATTATTTTCTACGAATTGCAAGTTATCACTTTTTTTGACAGTATTTAAGATTTTTTTAACCTCATCTGATGTTGAAAAGTAAAACGCATTTTCTCTGAGAATCCCTTTGTTAAACAAATTGTTGTGGGAAGCAATCAAAGCTTTAGAAGCCATAGCTTCTAACAATGACGGATTAGTGCCTCCAACAGTGTGCCCGTGGAAATAAATATTAGAATAATAACGCAAACTATTAAGATGATCTAAGTTGTAAATTGCCCCACAAAAACGAATGTTAGAAAAAGATTCGAATTTGTTTTTTAAATAAACTCCATATTTAGTGTTGTGGTTTCCAATTACTAAAACTGGCATCTTGTTTTCTGATAAGGTAACTCCATCAAGAACCATTTCTATATTGTTTTCTGGTTCAAAACGCGCCATGATCATATTGAAGTTTTCTTTTTCAACATTATAAAGTTTCAAAATTTCACTATTTGGGTTATCAAAATTATAAGCTCCATAAGCTATGTAGTAACTTTCTTTTTGATATTTTTCCCATAAATATTTTTGAATTCCTAATGAATCCGCTATTAAAAAATCACTTTTTTTAACCGCTAACCGTTCTGCAAAAAGAAGTACTTTTTGTACAAGTTTAGAATATTTAGTTCGTTTCCATTCTAAACCATCCATATTTGTAATTACAATAGACTTCTTAGGATGTAAAAAATACCAAACCGAACTACTGGTATAACCTAATTGAAGAATAATATCAAAATTCCTTTCTCGAGCGTCTAAAATACAATTTAAATCATACACAAACTGGCCCACCGTTCCTATTTTATTCTCTGGATCATAACAATGTATTATGTGAACACTTTTGAATTTTTTTTCTTTGTAAGGATGCGTATAGGAATTATATACACTAACATCATGACCTTGATCTGCTGCATATGTAGCAAAAAATTCAGCGAATTGTTCAAAACCACCATAATGGTTAGGGATTCCACGGGTTCCTAAAATTCCAATTTTCATTTTGTTATTTTTAACAAAAACAAAAATAAGTGTTCTCTTCTGTATATTCTAGATTTGTAATGTTTTTTTTTGCTTTATGACAAATGTCATTCTTGATATCTCATTAAATTTGTTATTTTTGCTATTATACAATAGTAATGCTATGATAAATTTTGAGTTTTTAGAAAATAACCAAGAATCACTTAGAATAAAATATTTAACCGCTCAACCTTTTCCACATCTAATAATTGATGGGTTTTGCGATGAAGAAAAATTAAACAAAGCTTACGCTTCAATTCCAGAATTAGAAAACAAAAGTAGAGATTATGCTTTTGCAAATAATAAATTTGAGAAATCAAATTACAAAGTTTTATCTCCTGAATTAGAAGAACTTTATAATGACTTGTCTTCAGAGCGTTTCAATAAAATATTATCATTCATTACAGTTAAGAAGGTTTTTGTTGATCCAAAAAACCACGGCGGTGGTTTACATCAAGGAAAGAAAAATAGCTTTTTAGACATGCATCTTGATTTTAACTATCATCCTATCAATAAAAATTGGTATAGAGAATTAAACCTATTGCTTTATTTAAATAAGGATTGGAAACCTGAATACAAAGGAGGTCTTAAAATTAGAGATTTAAGAACTAATGAAGAAGCAGAATTAGATGTTCCCTTCAACAGATTAATCATTCAACAATGCGCACCGTATACACTTCATGGATATGATATGACTAACTTCCCTGAAGGAAATTACAGAACATCCATTGCTACATATGCGTATCAAATTCATAATAGACATTTAGAAACACCCCGTACTACCGATTGGTTTCCAAAAGAAGATGCTTCATTCTTTAAAAAACAATTAGCAAAAAACTACAATTTTTTAGTACAAACTAAAAATAAATTGTTTGGTAGTGGTACCGCTAAAAATCAGTAGTTATAAATTACCTAAAGCCTTATTATAGCCGCGAAGAGTAATTTCTGCGGCTTTTTCCCAAGTGTAATTCATTAAAATTTTATTTCGCAATTCTTCTTTGAAAGGAGATGAATACGCTTTATCTATTGCTTCTTTGATTGTACTTACATCATCGGGCTCACAATAAAAGGCAAAATCCTCAAAATATTCTTCTGTGTCTCCTTTTTTTGTTACAACAATATTACAGCCCATTGCTGCTGCTTCCAAAGAAGATAATCCAGGGGTTTCCATCCAGCTAACTAAAGCATGAACTTTGGCAACTCGATACAATTCTTTTAATTCTTCATGTGGTATTGCACCTAAAAAAACAACATTTTTACCCGCTTCGGCATGAACTTGCTCCACATAACTTTTTTGGTTTTTCGATTCATTACCAACTAATACTAAAGTGTAATCTGTATCTTTTACTGCTCTTATTAGATTTAGGGTTGATTTTCTCCCCTCAATTCGTGCAGCACATACAATACAGTCTTTGTATTGCTCAAATATATTAGTATTTTTAATAGAGGAACTATCAAAAATATTTTTATCAATTGAATTAGGTACAGCTTCAAACTTATAATTCTTTAATTTAAATTCTGACGCTACCCTATTCATCTCAGAAATTGAATTTGGTAAAAAAACATCGACACTTTTCGTGATGTCTTTCATTAAACCATAATATCCTCTGAACATCATTCTAATAACACCTTTATGAAATCTATTTTCGTGATAATGTCTTATGGCGTTTTTTAAATACCCTATTTGATAGGGTGATAAAAAGTTTGCAACTTTTTGAGCAAATCCTCCTCTTGCTTTTTGCTCATATTCTGTATACAAACCATAAATAGTAGATAAAACAATTTTTTTGTTTTGTTTTTTTGCATTAACACACTGTAAATAAATATCTTGAGGATCCATTAAGTTAAACAAATGAACAATGTCATAATCCTTTAAATCGGGTTCAAATTCTAATGAAATATCAACTGAAATTCCTAATTTTTCGAGATATTCTTTTGTTTTTTCTATTTGGATTAAGTCTCCTCCAGGAGCACTATAAAGATTCGTTCTTGTTTGAAATAAGACTTTCATTTAATAATGATTAAAGCTTTACAAATATAGATATTATTATTAGTTTTACGTTTTTAAATCATCATCTTAATGAAGAAAATTCTATTCCTTTTTGGTACTCGTCCAGAGGCAATCAAAATGGCTCCTTTAGTTAAAACTTTCTGTTTGGATTTTAATTTTACAGTTAAAGTTGGCGTAACGGCTCAGCACAGAGAAATGCTAGATCAAGTATTGGATTTTTTTAAAATTGATGTAGATTATGATTTAAACATTATGAAGCCTAATCAAAGCTTACATGAATTAACTTCGGGTTTAATTTTAAAAATTACCGAAGATATTTTAAACAAAGAAGATTTTGATTATGTATTTGTACAGGGAGATACAACTACAGTATTAGCAGGCGCTTTAGCCTCGTTTTACAAAAAAATCAAAGTTATTCATATAGAGGCTGGACTTAGAAGTCATGATATCTATTCCCCTTTCCCCGAAGAAATGAATAGAATTTTAACTTCTAAAATTGCTCATATTCACTTTTGTCCTACACAAACAGCTGCTGATAATTTAGATAGAGAAGATCTTAAAAATAATGTTTTTGTAGTGGGAAACACTGTGATTGATGCATTATTATTAGGACTAGATGAAATTAAAAATTCATCCGAAAGTAATTTAATTAATAAATATTCTAACATTGATTTCAATAAAAAAATTATACTCGTAACTTGTCATAGACGAGAAAATTTTGGAAAACCATTTGAAGAAATTTGTGATGCTTTACTTGAAATTTCAGATTCGTTTAAAGAAACAATACAAATTGTTTATCCTGTTCATTTGAATCCGAATATTATGAAAATTGCTCACGAAAAGTTAACTAGAGACAACATTAAATTAATTTCTCCATTAGATTATCCTGATTTGATTTGGATGATGAATCATTCTAATCTTATTTTAACCGATTCTGGTGGAATTCAAGAAGAAGCTCCGAGTTTAGGAAAACCCGTTTTAGTCTTAAGAGAAATAACGGAAAGAATGGAAGGTGTTGAAGCAGGAACAGCAATTCTTGTGGGTTCAAATAAAGAAAAAATAGTGGCGGAAACTTCTATGTTATTATTAGATGATTCTTATTATTCAAAAATATCTAAAGCCGTAAACCCTTATGGAGATGGAACCACAAGTGAAAAAATAAAAGAAATTATTTTAGCAAATGACTGTTATTAGCCTTTATCAAATATTCTCTCATGGCTAAAATTAATCCTACAATTATAGATTTGTTATCCAGCTTAAAATAAACTCCCATAAAAACCCAAGTTGATAATACCAAAAATACACTTGTTCCTATTAATAACATATTCAAATGGTTAATTAATGGATTTTCGTCCCTTTTTTGTTTATAAAGTAAATATAAAAAAACCATTAGCAACAGCAAGCCTAGTAATCCTGATTTCATAAAAATAGTCATAAAGCCATTATGAGCTACTGAAATATATTGAATTATGGAACCATCTGTTGTTTTAATTTTTTGTCCAATATTTAATGTAGAACCTATTCCTTTACCAAAAAACACTGCTCTTAACCCATCTGCTGTAACTTGTTTTACAGTGATAATATTTTCAAAAGATCTGTAATTATCATTAAAATCTTTCCAGTCATCTTTGTTAATCTTGGTTTTAAACGCTTCTTCTGGTGCAATTTTAATTTTATACATGAGTGCTTCAATCCCTTTTCCATTTCGTTTAGGATTTGCATAATAAATGGCTCCATAACTCAATAAAAAACTGAAAACAACAAGGGTTAGAACTTTTAACGACTTTTGGGTTAACACAAAATATCCTTTTATGCCAAGCACTAAAATAGCTAATTGTAAAAAATTAGTTCTTGCTAAATACATAAAGATTGAAAAACCAATTACAATCAAAAAAAATGTTTTCCTTTTTTTATCTATTTCAATATTAAATTTATTACTAAACAAAAGTACAACAAACACATATACTTCATAATCACTAAAAAAACCCGCTTCAGCTCTTATCAAATTCATATCTACACTATGAAACTTTAGAAAAGCAAATAATATTAACAATATATGGATGGTAGACAAAACCAAACCAGCCTTTATAAAAATATCAAAACTTTTACTTTTAAATTTATCAAATATTTGATAGCCAACTAATAATCCTAAAATAGGCTTTAACAGATAGGTAAAGTCTTTAACCATCGAAAAAGCTTGGTATTTATAGAATAAACTTGAAATTGAAGCAATAAGAAGAATTCCAAAAAATAATAGAATAAAGTTAAATATCGTTATAGAATATTTCTTCCTTGTAGTTAATAAAACAGTTGTTAACCAAATTAAGAATGTTACTTCATAATTTGGGAAAAATGAAGAAACGATACATAGTATATATAAAAAACTATAAAGGTTAATTTTCATTGCTTGCTATCTTTTTAAAGGCACCCTGATAATAAAAATAAACAAATAATATTTCCGATAAAAAAATGGAAGCTATAATTCCAGATAAATTGTAAAAATAAGAAAACAATAAAATTGTTATCAAATTTATTACCGTTACAAAAAATGTGATTTTAAAATATAATTTGTTATTATGTAAACCAAACATTAATTGTTCAAATGATAGGGAAAATACCATAGCAACAGGTACAATTAATATCATTTGAAATAAAACCTGTAAGTCTTTTATCAAATTGCTTTCGACTCTAAAAAAGACCAAAACTTTATCGCTAAGAAAAAACAAAAGTAAAGATGAGATAAAAACGCCAGAAAATAAAATTAGGACATACTTTTTCCAATACTGTAAAGCGTGCTTTTTGTCCTCATTTAACCTAAAACACAATT
>NZ_DITB01000050.1 GCF_002422095.1 Flavobacterium sp. UBA6195 | reverse complement strand
GAGAGTATGTCGCCGCCTTTCTTTTAGAAGCCCAGCTTGAAAAAGCTGGGCTTTCTTTTTTTATTGGTGTAGCATGTCGGCCTTTGGCCTCGATCCGCCGCCTTTCTTTTGAAAAGCCTGTCTATTTAGACAGGCTTTTTTGTTACCAATATATCGTCCCGATGGGACTAATAAACCACCTCAATTAGGTGGTTTTCTATTGTTTTATACTTCTTGATGGAACTTTTGATGGGTACGTTTATGAGCTATTTCGGTTAAAGCCTTTTAGCTTTAAAATATTATTAGTGTGTTTTTTTACCAATATTGTGTTACTACGATATTGGGAAAAGTATAAATCTCAACTAAAAACTAATTTCGCGTTAGGGATAGGAGCATTTGTTTGAGCTCTTAATTGGTTGCCTTCGAGAACCTCAGGCAACCAATTAAAGCGAGTGCGGATAGCCCGACCCTTAGGGAACGCCCATAAAAAAATCCGACTCTTTTGAAGTCGGATTTCTATTTATTTAAGGTTTTAATTATTTCACTAAACCTCTCGAAATAACAATTCTTTGAATTTCAGAAGTTCCTTCGTAAATCTGTGTGATTTTTGCATCACGCATCATTCTTTCTACATGGTATTCGCTTACGTAACCATTTCCACCGTGAATTTGTACGGCTTCATTAGCAACTTCTAATGCAATTTCTGAAGCGTATAATTTAGCCATAGCACCAGAATGTGCAATATCTTCACCGTTATCTTTTTCAGTTGCAGCTTTGTGAATTAACAATCTAGCACATGTAATTTTTACGTGCATATCTGCTAATTTGAAAGCAATAGCTTGATGATTGAAAATTGGTTTTCCGAAAGCAACACGCTCTTGTGAATATTTTAACGCTAATTCGTAAGCTCCTTGTGCAATACCTAAGGCTTGAGATGCAATTCCAATACGTCCTCCGTTTAAAGTTGACATAGCGAAAGCAAATCCAAATCCGTCAGCACCAATTCTATTTTCTTTTGGAACTTTTACATCGTTAAATAATAAAGTATGTGTGTCTGATCCACGGATTCCCATTTTTTTCTCTTTCGGACCTACTTCAAAACCTGGCATTCCTTTTTCCACGATAAGAACGTTGATTCCTTTGTGTCCTTTTGAAGCGTCGGTTTGAGCAATTACTAAATAAGTAGAAGCATTTCCACCATTCGTGATCCAGTTTTTAGTTCCATTTACTAAATAATGGTCGCCCATATCGATAGCGGTAGTTCTTTGCGAAGTGGCATCTGAACCAGCTTCTGGCTCTGATAAACAGAAAGCTCCAATTACTTCACCTTTTGCTAACGGAGTTAAATATTTTACTTTTTGTTCTTCCGAACCATATTTTTCTAAACCAGCACAAACTAATGAGTTGTTTACCGACATGATTACTGCTGCAGAAGCATCTACTTTTGCAATTTCTTCCATTGCTAAAACGTAAGATAAGCTATCTAATCCTGCACCTCCGTATTTTGGATCAACCATCATTCCTAAGAACCCAAGTTCACCCATCATTTTCACTTGTTCTGTTGGGAATTTTGAATGTTCATCTCTTTCAATAACTCCAGGTAATAATTCTGTTTGAGCAAAATCTCTAGCAGCTTGCTGAATCATTAAATGCTCTTCGGTTAATTTAAAATCCATATTATTTAGATGTAATGTTTGATTATTTTGTAATTTCAGGTACCAAATGTAAAGATTAATTACCAAATTTTCAATAACAATTTGTAATTTTAACCCATGTTTAAAGAAAACTACAACGTTATCGGAGTTATGTCGGGCACATCGTTAGATGGAGTCGATTTGGCTTATATAAAATTCAATAATTCAGGTCGTTGGACTTTCGAAATTTATCAATCCGAAACCATTTCGTATTCGGAAGAATGGATTAATAAATTGAAAAATGCGATTCATTTTAGAAAGTCAGAATTAGAAGAATTGAATGTCACTTATACAAAACTTTTAGCTTCGATAATTTCTGAATTTATTTCCAAGCATCAGCTGACCCAAATCGATGCTGTTTGTAGTCATGGTCATACAATTTTGCACCAACCTCAGAACGGATTTACACTTCAAATTGGTAATCTTCCTTTGATTCAAGATTTGTTGAATCAAACAATTGTTTGTGATTTTAGAGTTCAAGATGTACAATTAGGAGGTCAAGGTGCACCTTTGGTTCCAATTGGTGATGAACTACTTTTTTCGGAATATGATTATTGTTTGAACTTAGGTGGATTTTCGAATGTTTCCTTTAATGAAAATGGTAACAGAATTGCGTTTGATATTTCGCCTGTGAATACCGTTTTAAATTCCTATGCAAATGAATTAGGCTTTCCGTATGACGATGCTGGGAATTTTGCAAAATCTGGAAACATAAATCAAGATTTATTGCAACAATTGAATGATTTGGAATTCTATGCTTTGCCTTATCCAAAATCATTGGGAATGGAATTTGTAAACGCGAAAATTTTTCCTTTAATGAACTCGTATTCAATTGATGTAAAAGATAAACTTTGCACTTTTGTAGAACATATTGCTATTCAAATTGCAAATATTTGCTCAAAACCAAATGCAAAATTATTTATAACAGGAGGAGGCGCTTATAATCGATTTTTAATTGAGAGATTACGTAATTATTTACCTACAACAGAGTTGGTAATTCCAGATGATAAAACTATACAATTTAAAGAAGCACTGATTTTTGGATTTTTAGGTGTTTTACGATTAAGAAATGACATTAATGTTTTAGCTTCTGTAACAGGTGCTTCATATGACCATTCTTCGGGTAAAATTTATTTAAAAAAGTAATAATTATTCAAAAAAAACCTTTTTAAACTTTAGCTCTCAAGCCATATTCCGTATATTTGTATAACAAAAATTTAATCAACACAATGAAAGATTTATTAAAGAAATTTGAAGACAAACAGCCAGAAATAGTATTTAATTGGAAAGACTCTGAAACTGAGGCAGAAGGATGGACGGTAATCAACTCGTTACGAGGTGGTGCTGCAGGAGGAGGAACTCGTATGCGTAAGGGGTTAGATATGAATGAAGTGCTTTCATTGGCAAAGACTATGGAGGTTAAGTTTTCAGTTTCAGGACCAGCAATTGGTGGTGCTAAATCAGGAATTAATTTTGACCCAAACGATCCAAGAAAAAAAGGAGTTTTAGAAAGATGGTATAAAGCCGTTTCTCCATTATTGAAGAATTATTACGGAACTGGTGGTGATTTAAATGTGGACGAGATTCATGAGGTTATTCCTATGACTGAAGATTGCGGTGTTTGGCATCCGCAAGAAGGTGTTTTTAATGGTCACTTTAAACCAACAGAAGCTGATAAAATCAACAGAATTGGACAATTACGTCAAGGAGTTATTAAAGTTATTGAAAACCCAAATTTCTCTCCAGATGTTAATAGAAAATATACAATAGCCGATATGATAACGGGTTATGGTGTTGCCGAAGCGGCGCGTCATTATTATGACATTTATGGAGGAACAATTGTTGGTAAAAAGGCTATAGTTCAAGGTTTTGGAAACGTAGGTTCGGCAGCTGCTTTTTATTTAGCTCAAATGGGAGCAAAAGTGGTTGGAATCATTGATAGAGATGGTGGTGTTATTAATGAGAATGGATTTTCATTCGAAGAAATTAGAGATTTATTCCTTAAAAAAGATGGAAACAAATTGGTGGCCGATAATATGATACCTTTTGCTGAGATCAATGATAAAATTTGGTCAATTGGAGCTCAGGTTTTTGCGCCTTGTGCAGCATCCAGATTGGTTACAAAAGAACAAGTTGATAAAATGGTAGCTTCTGGATTAGAAGTGATTTCAAGTGGTGCCAATGTTCCGTTTGCTGATAAAGAAATCTTCTTTGGTCCAATTATGGAAGAAACAGATAAAAAAGTAAGCTTAATTCCTGACTTCATTGCTAACTGTGGAATGGCTAGAGTTTTTGCTTATTTCATGGAGAAAAAAGTACAAATGACAGATGAAGCTATTTTCTCAGATACTTCAAATAGAATCAAAAATGCAATTCAAAATGCTCATGCTATCAATTCTGATAAAAAGAATATTAGTGCTACTGCTTTTGAAATTGCTCTTAAACAACTCGTATAAAATTTTATATTATGGAAGCAATATTAATACTTCTGTTTGTTATAGGTTATTTATCTATAACTCTTGAACATCCTTTAAAATTAGACAAAACTGTTCCAGCGCTATTGATGGCAGCTTTAATGTGGGCTTTACTTTCAATTGGTTTTCATAAAGGTTGGTTTTCAGTAATTGATGGCTATGGTACTATTTTTAATATTAATGTTGGTGATGTTCATCAACAAGAACATGGCTTTGAAGGATTACTTTTACATCACGTAGGTAAAGTTGCTGAAATTTTAGTTTTTCTAATTGGCGCAATGACAATAGTAGAACTTATTGATTTGCACAGAGGTTTTGATGTGTTAAAGGACATGGTTAAAACAAGAAGTAAGATAAAGCTTTTATGGATAACAGGTGTTGTAGGTTTTTTATTGTCGGCAGTTATCGATAATCTTACGGCTACTATTGTTTTAATATCATTATTAAGAAAATTAATTCAAAATAGAGAAGAACGTATATGGTATGCATCTTTAATAGTTATAGCAACAAATGCTGGTGGGGCTTGGTCACCAATAGGTGATGTAACCACAACAATGCTTTGGATTGCTAAAAAAGTCTCTGCAGGAGGATTGTCTGAATATATTATAATTCCAGCCATAATCTGTTTTATAGTTCCTTATGCGTTGGCTTCTAGAATGAAAATTTTTAAGGGACAAATTGAAATTGACGAAAAATCTCATGAAGAAAGAGAACGTTTGTTAAGTAGCAAAACAATGCTTTGGTTAGGGTTAGGAGCGATTGTTTTTGTGCCTATATTTAAAACACTAACTCATTTACCGCCATACGTGGGAATGATGTTAAGTCTTGCTGTTGTTTGGATGGTTTCTGAATATATTCATCCAGAAGATAATTTTGACAAAAGTAGAAAGCATTTATATTCAGCTAATAAAGCGTTGTCTAGAATAGAGATTTCTAGTATACTATTTTTCTTAGGAATCCTAATGGCTGTTGCAGCTCTTGAAAGTTTAGTATTTGGTTCTATAAATGGACAAGAAGTAGGAACTTTAAGATACGCAGCAGAAAGTATTTCTAATGCAATTCCTAGTATGGATGTAGTGATTATTTTACTAGGTGCCTTATCCGCTGTAATTGATAATGTTCCATTAGTAGCTGCTTCTATGGGAATGTACACGTTTGAAATAGATCATCCAATTTGGCATTTTATTGCTTATTCTGCAGGAACTGGAGGAAGTATGTTAATTATCGGCTCTGCAGCGGGTGTTGCTGCTATGGGTATGGAAAAAATCGATTTCATTTGGTATCTTAAAAAAATAACTTGGTTAGCTTTTGCAGGTTTTATAGCAGGAGCATTAACTTTTTTGTTTATTGAACATTATATTAGATAACAATAATTAATTTTAAACTGCGTTTTAATTACAAATTAGATATATAATAATATGAGTTTATTTCTTCAAACGGATAGTTTAGCGGTTGCTAGTCAAGTAGTAGCAGACGAACAAGTAACAGAAAAAACATTATCAATCTGGAGTTTGCTTACCAGTGGAGGTATTGGTGGTCAAATTATTATGATTGTTTTATTCCTTCAACTTTTCTTTGCGTTGTTTTTGTATTTCGAACGTTTGATGGCTATTAATAAAGCGTCAAAAATCGATGCTAGTTTTATGAATAATATCAAAATGAATATTATGTCAGGTAAGCTAGATGCTGCAAAAATGTTATGCGCGCAAACCAATTCGCCTGTGGCACGATTAATTGAAAAAGGAATATCTCGTATTGGAAAACCTTTAGAAGACATCAATACAGCAATTGAAAATGCAGGTAACTTAGAGTTATATAAATTAGAGAAAAATACAAGTATGTTGGCTACCATTTCAGGAGCTGGACCAATGGTTGGTTTCCTTGGTACCGTTGTTGGTATGATTCTTGCTTTTCATGAAATGGCAAGTGGTGGTGGTCAAATTGAAGTAGGTGTTTTAGCGGAAGGTATTTACACGGCTATGACCACTACAGTTGTTGGATTAGTTGTTGGTATTATTGCTTATGTTGGTTATAACCATTTAGTTGTAAAAACGAATAAAGTAGTAAACCAAATGGAAGCCAATGCAGTTGATTTCTTAGATTTATTAAACGAGCCAGTATAATGAAGTTAGGTAAAACAAGAAATAAAGTTTCAACAGAATTCAATATGTCGTCAATGACCGACATAGTATTCTTGTTACTTATCTTTTTCATGCTAACTTCTACTATGGTAACTACTAATGCATTGGATATCGTTTTGCCGAAAGCTAAAGGGAAAACAGATAGTAATAAAAGTACATCGGTTAGTATTGATAAGGATTTGAACTTTTTTATAGATAAAGACAAAGTGAACGAAGCCGATTTAGAAAAGCAATTATTGGCTTTGTTTGCTAATTCTGAAAACAAGGCTATCGTGTTGCGTGCTGAAAAATCGGTTCCACATGAAAAAGTGGTTAAGGTAATGGAAATTGCATATCGTAATCAAATAAAAATGGTTATTGCGGTTAATCCTAAATAGTTAAATCATGAAATTTTTAGAAACACCAGAGGAAAAAAAATCATTCACAATAACTTCGGTTATTTTTGTGATACTTTTTTTGTTGTTTACTATTTTCGGATTGACCTATATGGATCCTCCGCCTGAAAACGGAATAGCTGTTAACTTTGGAACTAGCGATACGGGTAGTGGTGAAATACAACCAACAGAACCTGTGCAAATGTCGCCAGATCAAGCACAGTCAGAACCAGTGCCAGCTGAAGAAGATGATGTGTTAACTCAAGATGAAGAAGCGCCAATTACATTACCCAAAAAAGAAAAACCAAAACCCGTTACAAAACCTGCAGAAACCAAACCTGTTGTTAAACCAACAGAAACCAAACCAACAAAACCTAATAATAGTGCTTTAAATAGTATCATAAAAGGACCAAAGCAAGATGGAACTTCTCAGTCTGGTCACGGTGATGATGATGAAGGTGGTGATAAAGGAAATCCTAATGGGAGTTTATATGCTAATAGTTTTTATGGCGATGGTTCAGGAAGTGGAAATTCGTCAGGGAATGGTACAAGTTGGGGGCTTAAAAATAGAAGAATTTCTTCACCTGGAATTAAATCATTACAATGTGGTAATGAGTCTGGGAGGGTAGTTGTTGAAATTACTGTCAATAAAAATGGTTCAGTAATTAAGACCCAATATGCAAAAGGAACTACTAATACTACTCAATGTGTTTTAGAAGCAGCATACAAAACCGCAAGAACTTTTAAATGGCAACCTGATGCCAATGCACCCGAAACTCAAATTGGTTTTGTGGTAGTTAACTTTCAAGTTGGTGAGTAAAATATGAAAACATTTTATTTACTTTTTTTATTTTCGTTACTGTCTTTTGGTCAAAATTCAGGTAGTGATGGATATGGAAAAGGTGAAGCAGATTTACCTACGTATTCAAATAGTTTTTATGGAAATGGTACTGTTCTAAAAAATTTTCATTTAAACGGTCGAATAATAGAAAAAACGGATTTTGAGATTACTGGTATTAATTGTGATCAAGTAGGAAAAGTTGTTGTAAAAGTTAAAGTGAATAAAGAAGGAAGGGTAACAACTGCTGAAGTAACTAGAGGAACTACAAATACTGCTGCGTGTTTAGTTGTTCCAAGTATTGAAAAAGCAAAGTTATTTAAGTGGAAAGAAGATAAGAATGCTCCTGATGTTCAAATTGGTTATATAGTTTTTATTTTCACACAAGAAATCCCATAATTTTACTTTTTAACCCCGATAGCAATGAAAATCCAATGCGCTAGCATTGATTGTAATGGATAGCGGGAACATGGACGGCAAGAAAGCCCAAAACATTCGTTTCAAATATTAAAATGACCTACAAAGAAACTACAGATTGGATGTTTAGTCAGTTGCCTATGTTTCAAATGCAAGGCGCTTCGGCTTATAAAAAGGATTTGACCAATACGCATTTGTTGGTAGAGCATTTGAAGCATCCGGAAACTAAATTTAAATCGATTCATGTGGCAGGAACCAATGGAAAAGGTTCGACGTCGTCTATGATTGCTTCCATTCTTCAAGAGGCAGGATATAAAGTAGGGTTGTATACTTCGCCTCATTTAAAAGATTTTCGCGAAAGAATTCGTATTAATGGTGAAATGATTTCTGAAAATTTTGTGGTTGATTTTATTTCGGAAAATAAGTCGTTTTTTGAGGCTAATCAGTTGAGTTTTTTTGAAATGACCGTAGGTTTAGCCTTTGATTATTTTGCGAAGGAACGAGTAGATGTAGCAGTGATTGAAGTTGGGATGGGAGGAAGATTAGATTCTACCAATGTGATTACGCCTTTGGTTTCAGTGATTACGAATATTGGTTTTGATCATACGCAATTTTTAGGAGATACGTTGCCTAAAATAGCTGCTGAAAAAGCTGGAATTATTAAATCGAATATTCCAGTAGTTATTGGAGAATATTCAGAAGAAACAAAACCTGTTTTTTTAGATAAAGCGAGATTTGAAAATACTCCAATCTACTTTGCTAAAGATAACCCTGAAGTGACTTACGAATGTGCTTTGTTAGGAGATTATCAGGTTCATAATAAGAAAATAGTTCTTCAAGTTATAAAATTATTACAATCACAATTTAAAATAGAGGAAAATCATATTAAGTTAGGCTTGAAAAATGTAATTCAAAATACAGGTTTACTTGGTAGATGGCAAATTTTAAAACAAAAACCTTTTACGGTTTGTGATACAGCTCATAACAGTCACGGATTAAAAATAGTGTTGAATCAAATTCAAAAGCATTCTTTTGAAACGCTTCATGTAGTTTTAGGTGTTGTTAATGACAAAGATTTAGATTCCATTTTGCCCTTATTTCCAAAAAATGCAAAATATTATTTTTGTAAGCCTAATGTGCCAAGAGGCTTAGGTGCTGAAATTTTAAAACAAAAGGCAAGTGATTTTAGTTTGTTCGGGGAAGTATTTAATTCGGTATCAGAAGCTTATGGTGAAGCGGTTAATTCAGCGAAAGATTCTGATTTTATTTACATAGGTGGAAGTACTTTTGTGGTGGCAGAAATTGTGTAATTTTTTTTCAAAAACACTTGCAGATACAAATAATCCTTGTATATTTGCACTCGCAATACGGTAATAGTAAAGCAATTTATTGGGGCGATTAGCTCAGCTGGTTCAGAGCACCTCGTTTACACCGAGGGGGTCGGGGGTTCGAACCCCTCATCGCCCACACACTTAAAAACAAATGGTTTCAAAAGCCGATAAATCTTATGATTTATCGGCTTTTTGCTTTTGGACATATACCAAATTATTCATTCAATCTTAATGCTAAAGGGACAAAATCGAGACCCTAAAAATTTCTACAATTTTGGGTCTCGCTAAATTCTCTAAAGCACTGTAAACACCGTACTAACAACCAGTTTAATACTGGTTCAAAAGGTGTACATCTTGTTTACTAAATATTTAAAAATTAAATTGAATACTAATTAAAAGGTCACCACCATGAAAGCAAAAATTACTGTGCATATTTATGCAAAAACTTCAAAAGCTAACAAAAACGGTCAATTGCCAATTTATTTCAGGCTAACTGTAAACGGAGAACGTTTTGAATTCAGCACCAAGAAATTTATTGATAAATCAAAATGGTCCGCAGAACAATCAAAAATGAAAGGTAATTCAGAAGAAGCCAGAACAATAAATAACTATCTTGATTTAATGAAATCTAAAATTTTTGACATTCAGATGGAATTAATACACAAAAATGAAGATTTGACAATTGAAAATTTTAAATCAAAACTAACTGGAGCACAAGAACGTGAGCGAATGATCATTCCAATCTATCAAAGTCATAATGATAAAATTAAAGACCTAATTGGAAATGGTTATGCCTATGGAACTTTAGAACGATTTAAAATCTCATTAAAACACTTGCAGGAGTTTATCATTTGGAAATATAACATCAATGATATAAGCATCAATAAAATCGACTATGCCTTTGTAACCGAGTTTGAATTTTATTTAAGAAGTGTAAAAAAATGCAACAACAATACAGCTGTCAAATATGTTAGAAATTTTAGAAAAATCATTAAGATATGCCTGGACAATGATTGGTTAGATAAAGACCCTACTACTCGATATGAAGGTAAAATGAAAGAAGTTGAAAGAGACTTTTTGACTGAAGAGGAATTGTTGAAAATCTACAACAAGAAAATTTCATCACAAAGACTACAACTAGTTAGAGATATTTTCATTTTTTCTTGCTACACTGGTTTAGCCTACATTGATGTAAAAGGATTGAAAAAGGATCATATTGGTATAGGCATTGATGGAGAGAAATGGATTTTCAAAAACCGTCAAAAAACAGATACAAAATCAAAAATACCAGTTTTACCTATTGCCCAAGAAATTATTGAAAAATACAGTAATCACCCTAAATGCTTAAATGAAGATACTATTTTGCCAATCTTAACTAACCAAAAAATGAATGCTTATTTAAAAGAAATTGGCGATTTATGTGACATTCCAAAAGAAATAACGTTCCACATGGCTAGACACACATTTGCAACATCTGTAACTTTGACTAATGGTGTTCCTATTGAAACAGTTAGTAAAATGCTTGGCCATAAAAACCTACACACAACCCAACATTACGCAAAAGTTTTGGATAGAAAGGTTAGTGAGGATATGAAGATTTTAAAAGATAAATTTTCAATTTTAGACAATAATATATTGAAAAAATCTTCAGTCACAAGCTAAAAATTTCTAGTAATCAAGGCTATTTAAAGCTATTAAGACTTTATTATTTGTTAAAAAAAGCATAAATACTATTTTAGTAATTTTATTTTAGTAAATTTGTTAACCAAATGGTTAAACTATATAATTAAACAATATGAATAAAATTAAAACTGAAAATACAGAAACTGAAATATTAATAGCTGCAAAAGAAATATTTCAGCAAAAAGGAATGGCAGGTGCAAGAATGCAAGAAATAGCAGATAAAGCAAAAATTAATAAAGCATTATTACATTATTATTATAGAAGCAAACAATTATTATTTGAAGCTGTTTTCAAAAGTGCTTTTTCGCTTTTAGCACCACAATTAAATAAAGTGTTAAATGATGATAGTGACTTATTTGAAAAAATACGAAAGTTCACTGAAAATTATGTTTCGTTTGTAATCAAACATCCCTATTTACCAAATTTTGTAGTACAAGAATTAAATAAAAACCCAGAATTTGTTCAAAAGCTTCGCTCTGAAAAAAATTTTCCTTCCATTGAAAAATTTAAACTTCAAGTAAGTGATGCTATAAATCAAGGAATTATTAAACCAATCGAAGCCGAACAGTTATTTATCAATATTATCTCTTTAAATATTTTTCCTTTTATCGGAGAACCGCTATTGATGGCGCTTGTTAATGTGGATAAAGAAAGCTACAATAAAATACTAGAAAATAGAAAAACGGAAGTGGCTGAGTTTATCATTAATTCAATAAAAATATAAATTATGAAAACTAAGTTAATCATACTGATAGTATTGTTTATATCAATATATTCAAATGCACAACAGACTTTAACCTTGGAAGATTGTTACTCATTAGCTACAAAAAATTATCCTTTATCAAAACAAACAGGTTTATTAGAACAGAAATCAAGTTATGAAATTGACGCATTAAGCAAAGGAAAATTACCAAAAATCGATGTAAACGCACAAGCAACTTATCAATCTGATGTGATTGGATTACCTACTTCACTTCCAGGGGTTCAATCTTTAAATAAAGATCAATATAGAGCAACTTTAGATGTAAATCAATTAGTGTACAATGGTGGAATAATTGATGCAAATGCAAAATTAAAAGAGGCACAAACCAAAACACAACAACAACTAATAGAAGTTAGTTTATACCAAATAAAAACTCGAATCAGTCAATATTTCTTTTCTATTTTGTTACTTCAAGAAAAAAAAGCACTACTATCTTCAAAAAAAGAGTTATTAATTTCCAAAGTTAAGGAAGTGAAATCGGGAGTCAAATTTGGAGCAATTCTTCCGTCATCAGAACTGGTTTTAGAAGCAGAAATTATTAAAATAGACCAGCAATTAATAGAAATTAAATTCGAAAACATCAAATTATTAAATAATCTTTCTGAATTAACTTTTTCTGATATTGATACCGAAACAACTTTAATAAAACCAGTTTCATATCCAAACAGCACAAATATAACAAGGCCCGAAATTGCTTTTTATGACTTACAAAATCAGCAATTAGAGTTCTCGAAAAGTGTACTATCTAAATCAAATCTTCCAAAAATAAATGCTTTTGGTCAAGCGGGTTATGGTAATCCCGGATTAAACATGTTAGACAATTCTTTTCAAACATTTTATGTTGTCGGCCTAAAAGCGAATTGGAATATTTTTGATTGGGGCAAAACCAAAACAGATAAAAAAGCATTGGATATATCTAAAGAAATAGTGACATCTGAGAAAGAAACATTTGAATTAAATAACAAAATACAATTAGAAGAGCAAGATTTTGAAATTAAAAAATTAGAACAACTGTTGCTTTCTGATACCGAAATAATTCAAATACGTGAAAAAGTTATTAAATCCTCAGATGCTCAATTAAAAAATGGTGTGATAACATCGTCTGAATATCTTATAGAATTAACCAATTTATTTGAAGCAAAAAACACTTTAAAGATGCATGAAGTTCAATTAGCAGCAGCTAAATCAAATTACGAAATAATTAAAGGAAAATAAAATAGTACCCGAAAAATTTAAAAAAATGAAAAAAATAAGCATAATAATTTTAGCAACGATAGGGTTAATTTCTTGTAACAAAAATAACGACAAAGCTGACGGTTATGGGAATTTTGAAGCAACTGAAATAACTATTTCTTCAGAAGCTAACGGTAAAATAGAGTTTTTAAAAGTCGAAGAAGGAGATGAATTAAAATCTCAATTACAAGTAGGATTAGTTGATACATTACAATTACATTTTGCGAAACAACAATTAATTGCCTCTAAAAGCACCATATCGTCAAAATCCGCAAATGTAATATCGCAAAAAAGCGTCTTAAATGAACAATTAAAAACAGCTAAATTAGAGAAAAACCGAATCCGTAATATGTATTCTGAAAATGCTGCAACTAAACGACAAGTAGATGAAATTGAAGGAAAGGTAAAAGTTATCGAAGAGCAAATTAAAAGTGTCGGAACTCAAAATGCACCTATTTTAAATGACTTAAAATCGATAGATGTACAAATTGCTAGAATCAATGATCAAATAGCAAAAAGTAAAATTATTAACCCTATTAATGGAACTGTTTTAACTAAGTATGCTGAACCAGGCGAAATAACAGCATTTGGAAAACCACTATACAAGATAGCTGATATTTCTGAAATGACTTTGCGAATCTATGTAAGCGAAACACAGTTGTCAAAAATAAAAGTTGGACAAAATGTATCGGTAAAAATTGATGCTGAAAAAGATATGAAATCATATCAAGGAAATATTTCATGGATTGCATCTTCGGCAGAGTTTACTCCTAAAATTATTCAAACAAAAGAAGAACGAGTAAATCTCGTTTATGCCGTAAAGGTAAAAGTAAAAAATGATGGCAGACTAAAAATCGGAATGCCAGCAGAAATGTGGATTAAATATTAATTAAAAAATTACAAGAAATGTTAAAAATAAAAATTGCCTTTTTAGCTACAGTTGTATTACTCATTTTCTCTTGTAACACGAAATCAAAAGAAGAAAAAACTACTGAAATTAAAACTGAAGAACACCAACATTCTGAAAGCGAAACAATTCTATTAAACAATGGTGAAAAATGGAAGGTAGATGATAATATGATGATACACATTCGTAATATGGAAAAAGATGTAGTCCATTTTGACCAAGAAAAAAGCACTAATTATTCATTATTAGCTAATAAATTAAAGACAAATATTGATATACTAACATCAAATTGTACCATGAAAGGACAAGCTCATGACGAACTTCACAAATGGTTAGTTCCATATATAGAGTTAGTCGATTCGTTTTCTAAAGAAAAATCAGCAAATCAGTTTACAGAAATTCAAAATTCGTTTAAAACATTTAATCAATATTTCCAATGATTTTAAAAAACTTACATACCGAAAATAAACCCGTTCAAACACAATTATTATTTGAACCAAAAGACGCTAAAGTAATTTCATTGCAAATAGCAAAAGGTGAAACACTTAAAGAGTACGTTTCAAAAATACCTGCATTGTTAGTTTGCATTTCAGGAAATGCTGTTTTTACTGATGATAAAGGAACAGTCGTTAATCTCAATTCAGGCAATTATGTAATGATTGAAGAAAATGTAAAACACGCTGTAAAAGCAATCGATGAAAGTAATTTCTTATTGATGAAATAATGAGTATTGCAGTAAACAACATATCAAAATCTTACAAAAAGTTAAAAGCAGTCGAAAACATTACTTTTAATGTAAATGAGGGAGAATTATTTGGTTTAATTGGACCTGATGGTGCAGGGAAAACAACTATTTTCAGAATACTAACTACGCTTTTAGTTGCTAATGAAGGAAGTGCAGAAGTCGCTGGATATGATGTAGTCAAACAACTCAAAGAAATCAGAAACTCTGTTGGCTATATGCCAGGAAAATTCTCGCTATATCAAGATTTAACTGTTGAAGAAAACTTACATTTTTTTGCCACTATTTTTGGAACTACAATTGAGGAAAATTATGATTTAATTAAAGACATATACATTCAAATTGAACCATTCAAAGACAGAAGAGCAGGTGCTCTTTCGGGCGGTATGAAACAAAAATTAGCATTATGTTGTGCGTTAATTCATGCTCCAAAAGTATTATTTCTTGACGAACCAACTACAGGAGTTGATCCCGTTTCTCGAAAAGAATTTTGGATAATGTTAAAAAGATTACAACAAAAAGGCATTACAATATTAGTTTCAACACCCTATATGGATGAAGCTTCTCTTTGTGATAGAATTGCATTAATTCAAAAAGGCAAAATTTTAAAAATAGATACACCTCAAAATATCATTAACAACTACGAAAAAGTAATTTATGATGTACAAGCAAAAAACACACACGGATTGATTCACGATTTAAAAAATTATCCTAATCAATACAGTGTTTATGCTTTTGGTGAGTTTGTACATTACATAGATAAAAATGCAACTTTCAATCCAAATGATTTACAAACCTATTTGAAAAATAAAAATCACACGGATATAATTATTAAACCTGCTACAATAACCATTGAAGATGTTTTCATGGACTTATAAACAAAAAAATGGAAAGAGAAAAAATAATATCTGTAAAAAAATTAACGAAAGAGTTTGGTCATTTTACTGCAGTAAAAGGCATTTCATTTGATGTTTATAAAGGAGAAATTTTTGGGTTTCTAGGTGCCAATGGAGCAGGAAAAACAACAGCTATGAAAATGTTGATTGGAATTTCAAATCCTACTTCAGGTGAAGCCAATGTTGCAGGTTTTGATGTTCACTCACAAGCCGATATGGTAAAAAAAAGTATTGGTTATATGAGCCAAAAGTTCTCAATGTATGATGATTTAACTATTAAAGAAAACATTACTTTTTTTGGTGGAATTTATGGATTATCAAGAATTCAAATCAAACAAAAAATCGCACAATTAATAGAAGAATTAGAACTTCAAGAAGTAGCAAATAATTTAGTAGGTTCGTTACCATTGGGTTGGAAACAAAAATTGTCGTTTTCAGTTGCATTACTGCACGAGCCAAAAATTGTTTTTCTCGATGAGCCAACAGGAGGCGTTGACCCAATAACCCGAAGACAATTTTGGGAAATGATTTATACACAAGCTTATAAAGGTACTACCATTTTTGTAACCACACATTACATGGATGAAGCAGAATATTGTGACCGTGTTTCTATTATGGTTGACGGCTCTATTGAAGCTTTAGACACCCCAAAAAATTTAAAACAACAATTCAAAGTAGATTCTATGAATGATGTTTTTTTAAAATTAGCAAGGAATATAGAATAATAAATCACTACAACACTTGAAACTTAAACTAGAAACAAAAAACAAATGAAAAGATTTATCGGATTTGTAAAAAAAGAATTCTACCATATTTTCAGAGATAAACGTTCTTTGTTTATTCTGTTTGGTATGCCGATTGCCCAAATTTTATTGTTTGGTTTTGCCATAACAAATGAAATTAACAATGTTGACATTGCCATTTTAGACCAATCAAATGATATAGAAACACAAAAAATTATCTATAAAATAAAAGCATCACCCTATTTTAATGTTGAAAACCAAATTGAAAAAGAAAGCGACATAGAATCAGAATTTAAAAAAGGAAAAATCAAGGCAGTTCTTATTTTCGAACCAAATTTTAGTAAAAATTTAGAAACCAAAAAAGTAGCAGTAGTTCAAGCAATTACCGATGCGACCGAACCTAATGTTGCCAACACAATAGCAAATTATACCTCAGCAATTATACAAAATTATCAATCGCAAAAAAAACAATCCAATAGTAATCCGGTAAAGGTTGAAGTACAATCGAGAATGTTTTATAATCCTGAACTCAAAAGTGTTTTTAATTTTGTTCCAGGTGTAATGACCGTTATTCTAATGCTTGTTTCAGCTATGATGACCTCTATTTCTATCACACGAGAAAAAGAATTAGGCACTATGGAAATTCTTTTAGTTTCTCCATTAAAACCATTTCAAGTAATTATTGGAAAAGTATTTCCTTATATTTTTCTTTCAATTATCAATGCAATCGTAATATTAACATTAGGCTATTTTGTGTTCAAAATGCCTATAAATGGAAGCATCTTTTTGTTAGCTTTTGAAAGTATATTATTTATCATTTCTGCTCTTTCATTGGGGATATTAATTTCTACCGTTTCTAATTCTCAACAAACCGCAATGATGTTATCATTAATGGGTTTGATGCTACCAGTAATTATTCTATCAGGATTTATTTTTCCTATAAACAGTATGCCTTTACCCATGCAAGTAATCAGTAACATCATTCCTGCAAAATGGTTCATTATTATTGTAAAAGCCATTATGCTCAAGGGAGTCGGAATTCAATATATATGGAAAGAAACCCTTATATTAATTGGGATGACCGTATTTTTTATAACATTGAGCATCAAAAAATATAAAATTAGACTAGAATAAGAATAGTATCACTGTAAAGGTTTAAAAACAATCATTGGCATATAAAAATAAATTATGAAATCGCCATTAACAACAAGTTTGCGCAAGCAAACACCAATGAAAAAAGCGATACATATGCACCAAAAAACAAATAATATTTACATATGAAAACAATATTATTCATCATACAAAAAGAATTCAAGCAAATTTTTAGAGATAAAAGCATGCTTCAACTTATATTTATATTACCCATTTTGCAATTATTAATTTTGTCAAATGCAGCTACATTCGATGTTAAAAATATTGCAATAACCTTTGTTGACAATGACCAAAGTCGGGAATCAAGAGATTTAATAAATTCGTTTAAATCCTCAACCTATTTTAAAGTTACAGAACCCTATTTTTCTGAAAAAGAAGCTATCCAAGAAATGCAAAAAGGAAAAACCGACATTATTGTAAATATTCCAATTCACTTCAATCGGGACCTTCAAAAAGACCAAAAAACAAGTATTTCAGTAAGTATTAATGCTATAGATGCTGCAACAGCAGGTGTTGAAAATGTATATGTAACACAAATCATAAATACATACAATCAAAATATTC
>NZ_DITB01000118.1 GCF_002422095.1 Flavobacterium sp. UBA6195 | reverse complement strand
CATCAGTTCCAGATAATGTTCTTAAGAAAGCAATAACTGCATTAACTTCTGTTGCAGTAAGATTTAATTGTTGTCCTAAACCTCCTGGTCTTAATCTTGGATCTAAATTATTATTTCCAGGCGCAATATTAATAGTTCCATAATGTCCAATTGCGGCTTGTAATGAAGTAATTACACCTGTGTGCATCATTGGTCCATTAGTAGTACCATCTGTCTTTACTAAATCGCGTAGTGTTGGAGCTTTTGTATTTCCAGTATCAATGCCTGTTCCAGCAATAGTTCCAATAATACCATTATTTAAAGTGTTAGGATCAATATCAAATTCAGGAGCTCTATGACATCCTGCACATCCTAATCCGCCACTAGTTCTTACACCATTCGGATTAAATACGGGTGGTGTTAAAAATAAATTTTTACCTTGATTTTCCTGTGCAGTAAAATTTGAAAAAGGTTGCCCATCATTTGTAGCTAAAGCTCTACCTGCATCATATTTAGAATCAAATGATTGAATACTTCTAATAAATTGTGCTAAAGCATTTTGAATTTTATTTTCTGTTATTTCTTCTGAACCATAAACAAATTTAAATAGTTCTCTGTAATAACCAATTCCGTTTAATCTTGTAATTAAATCGTCAAATGATAAATCACCATTTTCTCCACTAAATCCCATTTCTCCATGGTCTTTAATTGGCATTGTGGTTTGAGTTTCTAGGTTAATTGCGCGTTCATTCCAAAAGAACTTAGTTTCGGTAGCAAATCTTGAATTTATTAAACGCATTGAATGACGACCAGTTGAAGCGTTAACTCCTGTACTCGCAACATTAGTATCACTAAAAGCAAATTCTTGTTTATGACAGCTAGCACAAGAAATTGTGTTATTTGATGATAGATTTTTATCATAAAACAATACTCTTCCTAAAGTAGCGCCTTTATCTGTTATAACATTTCCTTGAGAATTATTTTTCGTAATATAGGGTGGAACAATTTGATTGGCATAATTTGCTAAATTGTTTAAATCTATTGAAGAACCAAATTCAGCTTCTACAAATGGGTATGACGGAATTACTTCATAATTATCATCAGAATTATTACTACAAGAAGTCAATACGAAAATGACAAAAAGACCTAAAAAAAAATGGTTTTTCATAATTGATTGTTTTAAGATTATTTTAGTAAGACAATGATTTATAAAAAAGGTTTAATTGAACTTTGACTTTTTTTATACTTTAAAATATTCCTATATTTGAACTTTATTACAGAAACAAACTAATACAAATATTTACCATGAAATTATTAGAAGGAAAAGTTGCCATTATTACTGGTGCAAGCCGTGGAATTGGTAGCGGTATAGCTAAAGTTTTTGCAGAACAAGGAGCAAATGTTGCATTTACTTATAGTTCGTCTGTAGAATCGGCAATGGCTTTAGAAAATGAATTAAATGCTTTAGGAATTAAAGCTAAAGGATACAAATCAAACGCTGCTGATTTTAACGAAGCACAAAAATTAGTTGATGACGTGATTGCTGAATTTGGTACAATCGATGTTTTAATCAATAATGCGGGTATCACTAAAGATAATTTATTAATGAGAATGTCGGAAGAAGATTTTGATAAAGTAATTGAAATCAACTTAAAATCGGTTTTCAATATGACAAAAGCGGTACAAAAAATCATGCTGAAAAACCGTAAAGGTTCTATCGTAAACATGAGTAGTGTTGTAGGAGTAAAAGGAAATGCGGGTCAAGCTAACTACGCAGCATCAAAAGCAGGTATGAACGGATTTACAAAATCAATCGCGTTAGAATTAGGTTCAAGAAATATTCGTTGTAATGCAATTGCTCCAGGATTCATCGAAACAGAAATGACAGCAAAATTAAACGAAGATGTTGTTAAAGGATGGAGAGATGCTATTCCATTAAAACGCGGAGGAACTCCAGAAGACGTAGCAAACGTTTGTGTTTTCTTAGCTTCTGACATGAGCGCTTATGTAACAGGACAGGTTATTAATGTTGACGGAGGAATGTTAACGTAATAGTTAAAACTATAAATGACAACAAGCACAATTTTACTTCTCATCTTATCAGTAATTATTGCTGCTGGATTGTCGTTTTATCAATATTTGTATAAAGTCAAAAACCAGTCAAAATTGTATTGGTTTTTGGCTTTTTTACGTTTTATAAGTTTGTTTTCGATCTTTTTATTGCTAATTAATCCAATTATTAGTAGAAAAATAATCGAAATCAAGAAAACACCTTTACCCATAGTTGTAGATAATTCCAAATCTATATCCGAATTAAAAGCAACAAAAGAAGCGTCAGAGTTATATCTAAAAATTGCAGAAAATAAAGCTATTACAGAAAAATATGATGTGCAATTATTTTCGTTTGCAGAGGAATTTCAATCTTTAGAAAAGCTAGATTTTAATGGAAATCAATCGCATATTGATGGTGTTGCTAAGAATGTGAAACAATTGTATAGAAATACCAATTATCCTATAGTTTTATTTACCGATGGAAATCAAACTATGGGAAATGATTATGTATTTAGTTTTCAAGAGAACACAAGTGTTTTTCCACTAGTTTTAGGCGATACTACTACTGTGTTGGATTTAAATATTAACCAAATCAACGTAAATAAATATGCTTTTTTAAAGAACAAATTTCCGGTTGAAGTATTTTTACAATACAATGGAAATGAAACGATTACATCTAATTTTTCAATCCAATCTGGGAATCTAACGGTTCACAAACAAATGGTTACTTTTTCAAAAGATAAAAAAGCCCAATCGGTTATCGTTTTATTAAATGCTAGTAATGTTGGAATTGCTAAATACAAAGCTGTAATTTCTTCTAATATTAAAGAGAAAAACACCGTTAATAATGCTAAGAATTTTGCTGTTGAGATTATCGATCAGCGAAGTGAAATTGCTCTAATTTCAGCTATAAATCATCCGGATTTAGGGGCTTTGAAGAGAAGTATTGAAACTAATCAACAACGAAAAGTTTCAATTATAAAACCAAATGAAATTAAATCGTTACAAGATTTCAATGTTTTAATTTTGTATCAACCTACAGCTGCTTTTAAATCGATATTTGATCAAAATAAGGTAGCCCAAATCAATACGTTTGTGATTACTGGAACGGCTACAGATTTTAATTTTTTAAATCAAATTCAGGACGATTTGAATTTTAAAATGTCAACATCAAAAGAAGATTATTTGGCTACGTTTGAATCCAATTTCAATTTGTTTGCTCAGTCGAATATTGGTTTTGAAAATTTTCCACCTTTAGAACATAGTTTTGGAGTAATTACAGCAAAAAATAATGTAAATACCTTACTATCGGCTAGAGTTAGAAATGTTCCAGTTCAGAATCCAATTTTAACTTTTACGGAAAATGGAAGTAAACGTGAAGCTTATTTATTGGGTGAAAACATCTGGAAATGGCGTTTGGAAAATCACTTAAATAAGAAGTCTTTTGAAGATTTTGATTTGTTTACAGATAAAATCATTCAGTTTTTAGTTTCCAATGCGTCAAAAAAGAATTTGAATGTTACTTACGAGAGTTTCTATAATTCAGGTGAAAGTATTGAAATTACAGCCGAATATTTCAATAAAAACTACGAATTTGATGAAAAAGCACAATTGACAATTCAAGTCACAAATTCTAAAACAAAAGCGATTAAGAAATATGATTTATTGAAATCTACAAATTCCTACAGAGTAAATTTAGACGGAATAGAAGCTGGAAATTATTCGTTTAAAGTTACCGAAAAACAATCTAATACGAGTTTTACGGGAAGTTTTGAAGTCTTAGATTTTGAAATCGAGAAGCAATTCGTAAATCCAGATAAAAACCGATTGGAGCAATTGGCTACAAATACAAATGGAAAAGCGTATTATCCAAATCAAATTGAGAATTTAATTCAGAGTTTGATAGCTAATGAAAAGTATATCCCTACCCAAAAAGAGAGCATTAATAAATTACCTCTAATTGATTGGATTTGGTTGTTAATTCTTGCCATTACAGCTTTAAGTTTTGAATGGTTTATCCGAAAATATAACGGGCTATTGTAATTTAAGTAAATCTTAAATTTTAATTAAGTGATTCTTAAGTGTTCTTAAATTTATAAATTACACCTTTGATTAAACAAAATAAATATGAAATTATTTGATTCAACATCTAAACGTTATCAATTATTATTGGGATTTTCAGCATGGTATTTGTTGTTTTCTTTTTTTATAAGAATTATCTTTTTATTCTGGCAACTCGATGAAATAGATATTTCATTTATATCCTTATTACGTATTCTTTTTACCGGAGTTTTTTTTGATTTAGGTGTTTTATCGTTTTTATATGTAATAAGTACGCTCTACATATTAATTATACCTAGTAAATTTATTGGTAAAAAATTAGACAGAATAGCAATATATTCTAGTTTTATTTTGTCCTTACTCATATTTGTTTTTACTTTTTTTGCTGAAATTACTTTTTGGGACGAGTTTAAATGCCGTTTTAACTTTGTTGCGGTAGACTATCTAATTTATACATTTGAGGTAGTTCAAAACATACATGAATCGTATCCTTTGTACATTTTGCTTCCTTCGATTTTTTTAATTGTTGCAGTTATTTTTTACTTTTTTTATAAAAATAATTTTTTTAAAGAAACTTTCGAAGCTAAAATAACTGTCAAAAAACGAATTTTACCTTTTTTCATTTCAATCTGTTTGATGTTTTTTTTCGTCTTATTTATTCAAAATTCTGATGCTGAATGGTCTAAAAACAGATATAACAATGAAATATCAAAAGCTGGTATTTATTCTTTCTTTGCTGAATTCAGAAACAATAAATTAGATTTTAAAACATTTTACCCATTCATTTCTGATCAAGATGCATTTCAAATCATTCGTAATAATTTAACCGATGACAATATAAAGTTTGTTACTAATGATTTTTCTATCAAAAGAGAAATTTCAGATTCTTTAAATTCTGATGTTAGGCCAAATGTTATTTTTGTTTTAATGGAAAGCATGAGTGCTAGTTTTATGAGCGAATTTGGAAATGAAAAAAAAATTACTCCATTTTTAGACAGTATTGCAAATCAAGGTATGTTTT
>NZ_DITB01000079.1 GCF_002422095.1 Flavobacterium sp. UBA6195 | reverse complement strand
TAACAGGATTGAATCAACAAGTGGGAAATTACCCAGGAATTACCGTTGAAAAAAAACAAGGCGTTTGTAAATTAAACGAAACCATAAAGGCAAAAATCATCGATTTACCCGGTACTTACAGCTTAAATGCTAGTTCGATTGATGAAAATGTGGTGATTGAATTATTACTCAACAAAAACGACGAAGATTTTCCAGATGTTGCCGTTGTGGTGACCGAAGTGGAAAACTTAAAACGAAATTTACTCCTTTTTACCCAAATTAAAGATTTAGAAATTCCGACCATTTTAGTAATTAACATGGCGGATAGAATGAAATTGAAAGGAATTGAATTGGATATTCCTGTTTTAGAAAAAGAACTAAAAACGAAGATTGCTTTAATTAGTTCCCGTAAAAAAATTGGTATTGATTATTTGAAAGATTTAATTCTAAATTATAATACTCTTTCCACGGAACCTTGTTTGAATGCGTCTTCTATTGATCCAGATTATTTCAATAATTTAAGAAGAGCGTTTCCAAATCAATTGCTGTACAAACTTTGGTTGGTAATTACGCAAGATGTGAATTTCTTAAATTTAGACCGAAACGAAATCAAAAGTTCGTTTACCAAATCGCATTCCGATTTAAAAAAATTACAACAGAAGGAAACTATAAAGCGTTATCAGTTTATAAATGACACGCTAAAATTAGGTCAAAAAATAGACGTTTCGAAAGCAACAGATATTCGTGCAAAAATTGACCGAGTTCTAACGCATAAAATTTTTGGTTATGTAATTTTCTTTGGAATTTTAATGTTAATTTTCCAATTTTTATTTGATTGGAGTAGCATTCCGATGGATTTTATTGATGAAACGTTTGCCAATTTAAGTTCGCTTGCCAAGCATCATCTTCCAGCAGGAGAATTTACCAATTTAATCAGTGAAGGATTGATTCCAGGAATTGGTGGAATTGTAATTTTCATTCCACAAATTGCCTTTTTATTCTTATTCATTTCCGTATTAGAAGAAAGCGGTTACATGAGTCGCGTAGTGTTTTTGATGGATAAAATCATGCGAAAATTTGGGTTGTCTGGAAAAAGTATTGTGCCTTTAATCTCAGGAACAGCTTGTGCTATTCCAGCCATTATGAGTGCAAGAAATATCGAAAATTGGAAAGAACGATTAATTACGATTTTAGTCACGCCTTTCACCACTTGTTCGGCGAGATTACCAGTTTATGCGATTTTAATTTCCTTAATTATTCCTGAAAAAAGAATCTTCGGATTTTTAAGTTTACAAGGTTTAACCTTAATGGCGTTGTATTTGATAGGTTTTGGAATGGCGGTTTTTTCGGCTTTCTTACTTAATAAATATTTAAAGCTAAGCTGCAAATCCTATTTTGTTGTGGAAATGCCAAGTTATAAAATTCCGATGTTTAAAAATGTTGGAATCAATGTGTTAGAAAAAACAAAAGCATTTGTAACTGGTGCGGGAAAAATCATTTTGGCCTTATCCGTAATTTTATGGTATTTGGGTTCACATGGATTAAGTGATGATTTTAATAACGCTGAAAAAATTATTACCCAACAAAATCAAAACACAACTATCTCAACCGAAGAATTTGAAGACCAAGTAAACTCTTTCAAATTAGAGAATTCATACATTGGGTACATGGGAAAAGCTATCGAACCAGCCATTCGTCCGTTAGGTTACGATTGGAAAATTGGAGTTGCTGTGGTGAGTTCGTTTGCTGCTCGTGAAGTTTTCGTGGGAACTTTAGCCACCATTTACAGCGTAGGGAGTCATAGCGAAGAAGAAACAACCATTAAAAACCGAATGGCAGCCGAAGTTCATCCTGAAACCGGGAAAAAAGTATTCAATTTTGCTACTGGAATTTCATTGTTGTTATTTTATGCTTTCGCGATGCAGTGTATTTCTACTTTAGCGATTGTGAAAAAAGAAACCAATTCGTGGAAATGGCCGATAATTCAGTTGGTTTTCATGAGTGGATTTGCTTACATAACTTCTCTGATTGCTTATCAATTCTTGAAATAAAAGGCATAATTTTTGATTGTCTTCAAAAAACAAAATTGATGAAAAAAACATTATTTGTTCTGATTACTATTTTAACATTAAATAGTTCATTCTCTCAGAAAATCGACAAGTCTAAAAGCGAATTAAAATCGGGAAATTCTTCTCGTTCTTCAAGTTCAAGTAGCAGCTCCTCAAGTTCTGGTTCTTCCAGAAGTTCTTCTTCAAATGATTTTGGACTTGCAGGTTTGCTTGTAGAAGGATTTTTATATGTGAGTTTTTATTCCACTATTGGCGATTATAGAAGCGAAAATCATTTGTATAATTCACTTTCTAAATATCCTTATTTCGATGGCGAATCAGGAAATTTTCAAAAAGAAAACGACAGTATTCAATATGGAAATATAATGCGATTTGATGTTGAAAACCATTTTTTGTACAGCAACAACAATATATTTGGAAATCATCTAAAAGCAAAATTTAGACCATTTCAATATTTTTATGTACAAGCTGATTACCGAGAACTGTTGGAAAAAAATGTATTTACAAATCGTTTTTCAAACCTATCATTGTTTCAATTTAACGTGGCTTATGATAGGATTCGATTTAAGAAATTCAATTTAGGTTGGACACTTGGCGCTACTTACGTTGGTAATGATGTACAAAAAGCAGGTTTCTCCTATGGTTTGCATACTGATATTTTTGCAATAAAAAACATCAGTTTTAATAGTGCGATGATGTGGAGTAGCATAAATGGTTTGCCTGTAAATTCGTTTGAAATCAGAGGAAAATATCATAAAAAGAATTATTTTTTCTCGTTAGGATATGAGCACTTAAAAATTGCTTCACCAAATTATAATTTTGTAACTTTAGGAACTGGAATATATTTTTAAAATATGGATATACAACAAATTTTAGTCTATGCTTCACTAGCGGTTGCAGTAGGCTTTTTAGTAAAAAAATTCTTTTGGAAAAAACGCACCAAGAAATCAAAACCTTGTGGCGACGATTGTGCCTGTCATTAACCCAATGCCACGTCTAAAGTCATCATTACAATAAAACCACCTATAAATCCCAAAGTGGCAATATCCGTATTTTTATCCTGTTGCGTTTCTGGAATTACTTCTTCCACCACCACAAAAATCATAGCTCCCGCAGCAAAAGCCAAAGCATAAGGTAAAATAGGGGTAAAAAAAGTCACAGCAACTGCACCAAGAACTCCAAAAATAGGTTCTACTAAAGCCGACGATTGACCGTACATAAAGCTTTTTCTTCTGCTCATTCCCATTCTTCGTAACGGCATAGAAACCGCAATTCCTTCAGGGAAATTCTGAATTCCAATTCCAATAGCCAAAGTAACTGCTCCAGCAATCGATGCTTCTGGAATTCCTGCTGCCACTCCACCAAATAAAACCCCAACTGCTAAACCTTCTGGAATATTATGCAACGTAATGGCTAAAACCAATAGCGTTGTACGTTGCCATGGCGATTTAATTCCTTCTGTTTCTTTGAAGTTAATGTGCATATGTGGCAACACTTTATCCAATCCGAAAATAAATAAAGCTCCCAAAGCGAATCCAAAAGCTGCTGGAAATACTTTTACAAAACCTTCTCCATGACTCATTTCGATAGCAGGCGCTAATAAACTCCAAAAACTTGCTGCCACCATAACGCCTCCTGTAAAACCAAGCATTCCATCTAACACTACACGATTCATATTCTTAAAAAAGAACACAAATGAAGCACCGAATGCCGTTAAACCCCAAGTAAAAGTAGTGGCTAAAAATGCCGCCAAAATAGGGTCAATACTCTCAAAAAAATGGATAATTGAATCAAACATACTTATTGAACATATAAATTATTAGCAATTTTATTTGAAATAGTTAAGCGTTTTCCATCGATTTCCACGGTTAACGTATCATCAAAATCTTCTTTGTCGATTATTTTTACAACCGAACCTAATGCTATTTTTTGCTTATCTAAAAATTTTAAAAAATCGGTAGAAGAATCTTTCACGCCAACACAATGAAAAGATGAATTAATTTCTACTTCTGATAACAATTGTTTTTCGATTTTCTTAATCACACCTTTCGCATCTGGAATTGGGTCGCCATGTGGGTCAGCTACTGGAAATCCTAAAAAAGCATCCAATTTATTAATCAATTGTTCCGATTTTATGTGTTCTAATTCTTCGGCAATTTCGTGCACTTCATCCCAAGAAAAACCTAATTTATCTACCAAAAAAACTTCCCACAAACGGTGTTTTCTTACAATCATTTTAGCTGAATGCAAACCTTTTTCTGTTAAAGTAACGCCTTGGTATTTTTGATAACTTACCAAATCTTTATCCGAAAGTTTCTTCATCATATCAGTAACCGATGACGCTTTGGTATCGAGCATACCAGCAATAGCATTTGTGTTAACGCCTTTTGGAGACACCAACGACAAATGATAAATAACTTTAATATAGTTTTCTTCCGAAATGGTCATAAACATTTTATTTTGACAAATATACAAAGTTTTTAAATACCAAAATATTTTTTTAGACAAGACTAAAAAACGATTTGAAACTATTACAACAAATTATTTATCTTTGAAAAATGCAACATTATCATTACATCTTCACAGGTTCAGGATTATCCGCTTTAATGACCGTTTACGAAATGCTTTTATCTGAAAAGTTTGATGATAAATCAATTTTATTAATTGATGAAAATACCAAAAAAGTAAACGATAGAACGTGGTGCTTTTGGGATGAAAATAATTTATTTGATGAAATCGTTTCAAAAAAATGGAATCAAGCGATTTTTGCGAATGAGAAATTTAATCGCGTTTTAGAATTGACGCCTTATCAATACAAAAAAATTAACGGTTTAGATTTTTACGAATTGGTTTTCAAAAAGATTTCAGAAAATAAAAACATTCATTTTCTGAATCAAAAAGTGGTCGATTTTTCTGAATTAGGGAATCATTGTGTTGTAAAAACAGAACAAGAAACCTTCACTTGTAACAAAATTTTTAATTCGATTTACAATCCGGAAGTTGTTACAGCGCAAACAAAATTCCCATTAATTCATCAACATTTTATTGGTTGGTTTATCAAAAGTAAAGAAGCTGTTTTTACACCCAATTGTGCTACTTTCATGGATTTTTCGGTGAAACAAAAAGGCAATACGCGTTTTATGTATGTTTTACCAACTTCTTCAACTGAAGCGTTGTTAGAATATACTTTGTTCTCAAAAAACTTACTTTCTAAAGAGGAATACGAAGCTGAAATACATAAATACATTGAAAATCTGGGAATAACAGAATACGAAATCATTGAAAAAGAACAAGGCAATATTCCAATGACATGTTATCCTTTTTGGAAACACAATACTAAAAATATTGTCAATATTGGTTCGGCTGGAGGTTGGACAAAAGCCAGCACAGGATATACTTTTAAAAATGCTTCTAAAAAATCAAAAGCTTTAGTTCAATTTCTAAAATCCGAATCCGATTTTACTAAATTTCACAGAAAAGATAAATTTTGGTTCTATGATTTGTTATTGTTAGATATTTTAGGTTCTAAAAACGAATTGGGTTCTAAAATATTTTCATCCATGTTTAAAGAAGGGGATTCGAGAGTGATTTTCAAATTTTTAGATGAAGAGACTTCGTTTTCAGAAGATTTACAAGTCATTTGGAGATGTCCTAAAATGATTTTTGTGGAAGCATTGTTTGGGAGAATCTTCAAATAAGAGCAAACTATAAAATCATAACAAATCTTTATGAATTGGCATTCTGTAACAAGCAAAAAACTTTGTAACTTTGCCACTCGTTAACTTATAACAATATACATTATGTATCCAGAAGAAATGGTAAACCCAATGCGCGCTGAATTAACAGACGCAGGTTTCAAAAATTTATATACAGCTGATGACGTTAAAAATGCTATCAAAGCAGAAGGAACAACTTTAGTAGTAATTAATTCTGTTTGTGGTTGTGCTGCTAGAAATGCACGCCCAGGAGCAAAAATGAGTTTAGAAGGTGGTAAAAAACCAGCAAATTTAATCACCGTTTTTGCAGGTGTAGACAGAGAAGCTGTTGATGCGGCAAGAGCAGAAATGTTTCCTTTTCCTCCATCATCGCCATGTATGGCTTTGTTCAAAGATGGTGAATTAGTTCACATGTTAGAACGTCATCACATTGAAGGTCGCCCTGCAGAATTAATCGCTGAAAATTTAAAAGACGCTTACAACGAATTTTGCTAAATAACGCAACCTTTTCGTAATTTTTATATCTTGACAGAAAAAGATTATGAGCACTATTATTCGTTTTTTGCTTTTAGCAATGCTTCTTCAAAGTTTTCAGTGTAATGAAGAAGAAACTGTAACTTCGATAACACCACAACAACTGGTTCAAAAAAAACAAGAAATTCTTAATTATATCAATAGTTTTTCTTGTGCAGAAGCTTCAGGTTGTAATTCAATTGCCTTTGGTGCTAAACCATGTGGTGGTCCGAGAGAATTTTTGGTTTACCCAAATACGGTTAATCAAGCTACACTTGAAAATTTAGTAAATGAATATTACGAAATGGACAATGCATACAACTTGCAAATAGGTGCCGTATCAGATTGTATGGTAGTAGGTCCGCCAAGAACTATTGATTGCGTAAATGGAGTTTGTACAATCATTGACTAAAAAACAATTTTACTATGCTAGCATATAGAAAGACCGCCGAATATGGTGGTTTTTTTATTTAATAACTTATTTTTGCACAAATGGTTTTCAAATGGAAAAAATACTATCATATCCACTTTCAATTGTTTATTATATTTTATTTATACTTTGGTTGTTGATTTTTCATCCAATTCAATGGGTATGTTTTAATCTTTTTGGATATAATGCACATAGATTAAGTGTGGCTTATTTGAACTGGTTCTTAGTTAGAACAGCGCATGTATTAGGAACTACGTACCATATTAAAGGAATGGAAAATGTTCCAGAGCATAAGCCTCTAATTATTGTAGCTAATCATCAAAGCTTACATGATATTACTACTATCATTTGGTTTTTACGAAAAGCACACCCTAAATTCATAAGTAAAATCGAATTAGGTAAAGGAATTCCAAGTGTTTCTTACAATTTAAAACATGGAGGTTCTGCTCTAATTGACAGAAAAGATCCAAAACAAGCCCTGCCCGAAATTAAAAAAGTAGCCGAATTAATTAATAATAATAATTACTCCGTTGTCATATTTCCAGAAGGAACGCGTAGCAAAACAGGAACACCTAAACCTTTTGCAGTAAATGGTTTAAAAATGCTATACAAGTTTGCACCGGATGCTTATTTCTTACCTATAACTATAAATAATTCGTGGAAAATAACAAAATTTGGAACTTTCCCTCTTGGTTTGGGTTCTAGATTAGAATTCATTGTTCATGAACCATTAAAAATTTCAGAATACCCGTTTGAAGAAATTTTTGAAAAAACCGAAAAAACAATTACAAAACATATCAAAATAGATTAAAATGTTGATACAAAATGTCCGTTTAGAAGTGATGCAATTTTTAGAAAAGAAAATTGACTACTTTATGGAAGAATTCTTAATTCCTGTTGAAAAAATTTGGCAACCAACAGATTTATTACCCGATTCTTCAAAAGAAAATTTTTTAGAAGAAGCTAGAGAACTTAGAGAAATTGCAAAAGATTTACCCTATGATTTTTGGGTTGTATTAGTAGGAGATACTATTACAGAAGAAGCATTACCCACTTATGAAACTTGGTTAATGGATGTAGAAGGTGTTAATCAAAAAGGAGAAAAAGGCGATAATGGCTGGGCAAAATGGTTACGCAATTGGACAGGTGAAGAAAATCGTCATGGAGATGTATTAAATAAATACTTATATCTTTCAGGAAGAGTAAATATGCGTGAAGTAGAAATCACAACACATCATTTAATTAACGATGGTTTTGACCCAGGAACAGATAGAGACCCATACAAAAACTTTGTTTTTACAAGTTTTCAAGAATTAGCAACTTATGTTTCTCACAATCGTGTGGCTCAAATGGCAAAGAAATTTGGTGATAAAAAACTACACAAAATGTGTAACTTAATTGCAGGAGATGAAATGCGCCATCACTTAGCCTATAGCGAATTTGTAAAACGTATTTTTGAAGTGGATCCAAGCGAAATGATGCTGTCATTTCAATACATGATGAAGAAAAAAATTACTATGCCTGCTCATCTAATTAGAGAATCAGGAGAAAGTATTGGAACTGCATTTGAAAAATTCTCAGAATCGGCTCAACGTTTAGGTGTTTATACGGCAATGGATTATGTAGATATTCTAAAAAAACTAAATGAAAAATGGGAGATTGATAAAATTTGTAATCTTACTGATGAAGCTGAAAAAGCTCGTGATTACTTAATGAAATTACCTGAAAGAATGACTAGAATTTCTGAACGATTAGTAGTTCCTGCTGAAGGACAACTTTTTAAATGGGTACAACCTGCCTTAGTAAAATAACATTAAAAAAATATATTTAAGATTCCAAATTCGATTATGGGTTTGGAATTTTTTTTTGTAAATTAGAACCATGCAAATTATCAATAATACTATACTTTTTGTAAAGAATCAATTGGCTCAGGCTGAGGGAGGTCATGATTGGTTTCACATTGAACGCGTATACAAAAATGCTTTATTAATTGCTGAAGAAGAAGAATGTAATTTGACTGTTGTTAAATTAGCTGCTTTGCTTCATGATATTGCAGATTCAAAATTTCATAATGGAGACGAAACTATTGGTCCCAAAGTAGCTCGTGAGTTTTTAGAATCACAAAATGTTTCGGAAGATATTATTTTGCATGTGATTGCTATTATTGAAAACATATCTTTTAAAGGCGGAAATTTTGAAAAGAAATACCTTTCAAAAGAATTAGAAATCGTACAAGATGCCGACCGACTAGATGCGATTGGTGCAATAGGAATTGCTCGTGCTTTCAATTATGGTGGTTTTAAAAATCGACCATTATACAATCCAAATATTCAACCTAATTTGAATATGAGTAAAGAAGAGTATAAGAATAGTGAGTCGCCAACTTTGAATCACTTTTACGAAAAACTTCTTCTTTTAAAAGACAAAATGAACACCATAACCGGAAAAAAATTGGCTCAAAAACGTCATGATTTCATGATTACTTTTTTAAGCCAATTTTATTCGGAATGGGATAGTGAAAAATAGTAAGAAATGAATTAAACATGAATAATTTCATCTTTAACCAATAATTCTTCCCTTCTTAATCTTAAAAAAATTTGTGCTACAGCAATTACGTCTTTTTCACAATATGTTATGATTCTATCAATATCATTTTCAACATAAAAAACGTGCGCCACTTCGCTACCATCAATATCATCTTTTGGTGATGGTATTCCCAAAACTTTTGTTAGAAGTTTTAATGAGGTAAAGTGTTTATAATCTCCAAATTTCCATAATTCTAGAGTATCTAAATGAGGAACTTCCCAAGGTTTTTTACCAAATAAATTTAATTTATTTGGAAGTGGAATACCATTAATAATCATTCTTCTAGCAATAAAAGGAATATCAAATTCTTTTGCATTATGACCACATAAAAGATGTTGGGCACCATTAAAATGGGTATTCAATAAATTGGAAAACTCGTTTAAAATTTTCTTTTCATCACCCCAAAAACTGGTTACGCGAAAATTTCGAATATCGGCTTTATTAACAAAGTAACCCACTGAAATGGTAATGATTTTTCCAAATTCGGCCCAAATTCCAGCGCGTTCATAAAAATCTTCCGCTGATACTTCATCTTTTCTTTGGTATTGCGTTTTTTGTTCCCAAAGTTGTTGAGTTTCACTATCTAAACCGCGATAATTGTGGTATTCTGGAACCGTTTCAATGTCTAAAAACAGGATGTTGTTTAAATTAATTTTTTCAATCATAGAGCGTAGTAGTTGTTTAGTTAATGTGAATTTATTTATTCATATCTTTTTTGGCTAACATATTATAAGCTTCTTCTACATAAACATATAAATCGTTACTATGTGGGTCTGTATTCGTTTGGAGTCCTTTCAAATGCCCTAATCTAACAATGATTAAATCATCTTCAGGAATTACGATTACAAATTGTCCTAAATGACCTCGCATATAAAAAAGCTTCTTTCCTTTAATTTCGTGCATCCACCATCCATAACCATATTGTGGACTTTTCTCAAATCGTGGTGTGATGCATTTTTTCACAAAAGTGCTATCTAATAATTGTTGCCCATTCCATTTCCCATTATCTAAATACAGTTTTCCAAAACGGGCAAAATCTCTCGCATTACTTGCGATGCAACAATAGGCTTTTTCAATTCCGTCAGGCGCTTCATCTAATTGCCAAAGTGCTTCGTTTTCAGCTCCCATAGGTTGCCAAAAATGTTTCGACACATAATCTGATAAATGTTCGCCAGTAGCTTTTTCAATACACATAGCCAATAATTGTGTAGCGCCACTTAAATATTTGAAGGATTGACCTGGTTTTTCGTTAATATCTAATCCTAAAATAATACCTTTCAAATTGTCATCAAAATAAGCACGAGTTACAATAGAAAACGGACTGTAATATTTCTCATCCCAACTTAATCCAGAAGCCATAGAAGATAAATCGCCGATAGTAACTTCTTTGGCATATTTTCCTTTTAGTTCAGGAAAAAAGTCGGTTACTTTTTGATCTAAACTTTTCATTTTTCCTTCCATAATAGCTTTTCCCATAGCCATAGTAACAACACTTTTTGCCATGGAAAAAGAATTGGTTTTAGAATTTTTATCAAATCCATCGAAATAACTTTCGTGCCAAATACTATCGTTTTTAATGATTAAATAAGCAACAGTTTGTAATTCTTTATGGTTTTTAGATAAGACTTCGGTGGCAGGAATGGAATTGTAATCGGTGGCTATTGCCCAAGGTTGTGCGATTCCTTTCTTAATTTCTCTATTAGGAAATTCTTTATAGTCTTCTAGAAAAGCAGTTGTGTAACCTTTGAAATAAATGGTTCTTACAGCTCGTAAAAGATAATCCACATTAAAAACATACATTAAAATGATGATGCTCACTATAATAATAGCAAACCATTTGAAGAATTTTATAAGAAATTTCATGAACTAATTTTATAAGATTGCGTTATAAAAGTAGCAAAAAGTGATTGGATTTTACAACAATCTAAAACAAAGTTTCTTGTTTTACAGGATTTTCATGTTCAAGCAGCCATTTTTTGCGCCACAAACCACCTGCATAACCTGTCAATGAGCCATCTGTACCAATAACTCTATGACAAGGAATCACAATCCAAAGTGGATTTTTTCCATTGGCAGAAGCTACGGCTCGAATTGCTTTTACATCTCCTAATCTTTTAGACAATTCCATGTAAGAAGAGGTTTTACCAAAAGGAATTTTGAGTAATTCTTGCCAAACTTTTTTTTGAAATTTTGTGCCTGATGGATTTAACAAAAAGGTAAATTGAGTTCTGTTTCCTTCAAAATATTCTTGGATTTGACTAACAGCCTCTTCTAATTCTTGAGGAACCTTAGATACTCTTCTAATCTCTTCATTCTTGAGATGAATATTAGAAACTCCATTCTCATCGCCTTGAATTTCTGCTAAACCAATCGGCGTTTTTACGAAAGCTATTTTCATTTAGTAAATATAAAAAAA
>NZ_DITB01000004.1 GCF_002422095.1 Flavobacterium sp. UBA6195 | reverse complement strand
CACCATCTTCGATCGTAATAATTTGATTGTGAGAATTTATAATAGATTTGATAGCTTCAATATCTAATGGTTTTATAAAAGGAAAATGATAATGCGAAAATAATTTTGAATTTTCTACTTCTTTCAATGCTTTCGTAACATTATTACCAATAGTTCCCGTAGAAAAAATGGCAACTTTACTTCCTTTTTGAAGTTCTTTTATATTCCCAATTTCCATTTTCTCATAAGGTTGTTCCCAATTCACATTTTCTCCTCTTCCTCTTGGATAACGAATAGTGATCGGGTGATTTAAACCTTCCGAAGCAGTAAACATTATATTTCTCAATTCCATTTCATCTTTTGGAGCTGCAATAATCATGTTTGGAATGCATTTCAAATAGGCAATATCAAATACACCATGATGGGTAGCTCCGTCTTCACCCACCAAACCTGCTCTGTCCAAACAGAAAATAACGGGTAAATTCTGTAAAGCTACATCATGAATCACTTGGTCGTAAGCGCGTTGTAAAAAAGTGGAATAGATATTACAAAAAACGACCATTCCTTGTGTTGCCATTCCAGCAGCTAAGGTAACGGCGTGTTGTTCAGCAATTCCTACGTCGATAGCGCGTTTTGGAAAAGCTTCCATCATATAGGTCATAGAACTTCCTGTAGGCATGGCCGGAGTTATTCCAATGATTTTCTCATTTTGCTTCGCTAATTCCACTAATGTATGTCCGAAAACATCTTGAAATTTTGGAGGTAAATTCGATTCGTCTTTCGGATGAATTTTTCCAGTTTCAGCATCGAATTTTCCTGGCGCGTGATATTTAACTTGATCTTCTTCCGCTAATTGCAATCCCTTACCTTTGGTAGTTATCACATGTAAGAATTTCGGACCTTTAACCGATTTTAATCGCTCTAATTCCGAAATCAACTTAGGTAAATCATGACCATCAATCGGACCTGAATAATCAAAATTCAAGGATTTTATGATGTTATTTTGCTTTGGATTTTTTCCTTCTTTGACGGCAGTTAAATACTCTTTCAAAGCACCAATACTCGGATCAATTCCAATAGCATTATCATTTAAAATTACTAACAAATTGGCATCAGTAACTCCTGCATGATTTAAACCTTCAAATGCCATTCCACTAGCAACTGAAGCATCACCAATCACTGCAATATGTTGTTTCTCAATTTCTCCTTTTAATTGCGAAGCCAAAGCCATTCCTAAAGCAGCAGAAATCGAAGTAGAAGAATGTCCCACTCCAAAAGTGTCATAAACACTTTCACTTCGCTTAGGAAAACCTGAAATACCGTTTAATTCTCTGTTGGTGTGGAAAATATCACGTCTTTCAGTCAGGATTTTATGCCCATAAGCTTGATGACCCACATCCCAAACCAATAAATCTTGTGGAGTGTTGAAAACATAATGAAGTGCTATCGTTAACTCCACAACACCCAAGCTCGCACCCAAATGACCTTCTTTTTTTGAAACAATATCAATGATAAAGTCTCTCAATTCTTTGGCTAATTGAGGTAGTTGATTTTCAGGAAGTTTCCTTAAATCGGTAGGGTTATTAATTTTTGAAAGCAAATTTTCCATCACAGCACAAAAGTAAGAATTGGTTGTTGTATTTTTGTACTTATGGAGAATATTTTTACCGATGCGTATTTTATGAAGAAAGCCCTTCAAGAAGCCGAAATTGCTTTTGAGAAAGGTGAAATTCCAGTGGGTGCTGTTATTGTAATAGATAATCGTGTCATTGCAAGAACACATAACTTAACCGAATTACTTCATGATGTAACGGCTCATGCCGAAATGCAAGCCATAACTAGTGCAGCAAACTTCATTGGCGGAAAATATTTAAAAGACTGTACTTTGTATGTGACTTTAGAACCTTGCCAAATGTGTGCAGGCGCTTTGTATTGGTCCCAAATTTCTAAAATTGTTTTTGGTGCTTCCGATGAGAATCGTGGCTTTCAAAAAATGGGAACACAATTACATCCGAAAACCCAAGTCATTTCGGGAGTTTTAGAAAAAGAATGTGCCGATTTGATAAAATCTTTTTTTAAAAATAAGCGATAAATTCCAAAACGTAATGATTTTCTGTAACTTGGTATGAGTTTTGATACTACATTATTTGTAACCAACTAACACTGTTTCTTTATGGAAAACAAATTAAAATCAACTTTAGTTATTGGAGTTTCAATAATTATTACCGCACTTATTTTAGGCACAGCTTTTAAAAATCGAAACGAAAATTTAGATACTATTTCCGTTGTAGGATTAGGAACTACAGATTTTGTCTCGGACGAAATTTTATGGTCAGGAAGTTTTGCAACTAAGAGTTTTGATATTAAAGAAGCATACAACAAAATGATTTCTGATCAAAAAATTGTAGCTGATTTCTTCATGAGCAAAGGATTTAAAAAAGAGGAATTTACTTTTGGAGCCGTTCAATTCAACAAACGATTTAGAGAAGTACGAACCGAAAATCCAGAGAATGCCTATCAAACCAAATACGAACAAGTATTTGATGGTTATGAAGCTACACAAACCATTACATTTTCTGCAAAGAAGAATCCAGATTTGATGAAACGAATAGAAGAAGTTTCAAGTAAAACATCGGAATTGATTAACTCTGGAATCGAATTAACATCAAATTCTATTCAATATACGTATTCCAATTTACCTAATTTAAAACACAGTTTAATTGAAAAAGCTTCTAAAGACGCAAGTGAAAGAGCTCAAAAAATCGTAAAAACTGCTGATGGAAGTTTAGGAAAATTAAAATCAGCTAGCATGGGAGTTTTCCAAATTACAGGTCAAGGCTCAACCGAAGAAGACAGCTATGGAGGAAATTTTGATACCTATAGTAAAAACAAAACTGCTAGAATCACGGTGCGTTTAGAGTATGAATTGGATTAAAACTTAGATTTTAGATATAAAAAAACCGCCAATCTTTCGAAAGGCGGTTTTGATTTAATATAATTTTTCATAACCTACTCGTAAAATATCCTCGTTTTTAAAGACATCATAAGTTAATGTGTAAGTTACTAAATGCTTTGTTTTAAATTCGTCTGAATAAATATGAATTAAATAACCGTCAATAAAATTTCTTGTCCAAACCAATTCATCAACAGAAATAAAATAATTGTACCATTTTCTTTCACCTGTTTTATTTGGATTGAGTTTGTTTGTTTTTAACGCCTTTAAGATTTTATTTTCAGATTTAGTCATCACAAATATTTTTTAATTATTTTTTCCTTTTGTTCTTCCAAGTCATTTATAACAATAGTTTTTGATTTTTCCTCTAACTCTTCTATTTCTGACACTATTTTCTGTTGAATATCTTTTGGTGGTATTGGAATTTTCAAGTTTTTCAAATTTGTTGAATTTATGCTTGCTTGATTAGCAGCCTTTTGGGCATATTTTCTCGTTTCATTAATAAAATCTGTTAATCTTAATATTGCATATGCATAATCAGCCAATACAATATCATTATTGGCTCGTAATCTTAACAAATTAGCACCATGAACAATCTTCTCGTCTAGTTTATAAATTGCAGTCTTTCCAATATGCTCTATACTGTTAATATGGCTAAAAAGAATATCACCATATTTTAGAAAATCTTCTTCATTAACATTGTCATTAGTCCATTTGGTTGCATTAATGTTAAATACTGCACCTGAAATGGTTTCAATTCTTGAAACTCGAAATTTACCAACATCATTTATTTGATCAACATTTTTTCCGTTTTTAATTTCAGTAAAAACATTTTCAAGTTTTTCACTGTTCCATTTAGAGGGAACAATTATTTTATTTTTTATTTCAGTAGATAGATTAAGGTTAAAATCAACTCTTTCAAAATTAAAAACATCTAATAGCTGATGCTTAAAAATGTTTTTTGATAATTCTTTATCTATAGGTATATCATATTTTCCTTTAAAAGCATAATAAATATGTGTACTTGCTTTTTGAGGATTATCAAACACATCGATGTCATATAATTTTGTACATTCATCAATAGTTTTACCTTTTCTTATAGGATGTATCCCTTCCTTACCTTTTTTGAAACTAAATTCATAACCCAAAAAATCTTTTTCAGCCTTCTTAACCCCACTTTTAACCACTACCAGTTTTTGAGGATAAACGATAATGTAATAAAACATTTTTTCAAATTCTATTTTGTGGCATAAAGTCCAAAATTCTATTTCATTTTTCGCTTTTAGTTTTTTTCTGTATTCTTTATAAATTTCGTGTTCGGTAACATTTTTGTTCGGTGATTTTTTCAATAAAGTAACATAATCATCAAACGTTAATCCTTCCCAAACGTGGTTTACGTATTTGGTTGCAGGTTTTTCAATTCCGTTCAGCGTAACATCTTGAAAATCGTTAAAGAATTTAACTACGGCTATTTTTAAGTTTTTACTTTGGTAGTTGTTTCTTCTTCTTAAAAACAAAGTAGCAGTATTAACATCTGCAGCCATAAATGTATTAGGTCCTAATTCAGCTATGGCAATTATGTCAAATGATTCTATAATCATTTTTCTTGTTTTAATAAAGAGTTCACTTGTTTTAGTTAAGATAGAAATTGGAATTATTACTCCCGCGACACCTCCATCCTTTAAAAGTTGTTTTGTACGTTCTAAGAATAAACATTCAATTTCGGAACTATTATCTGTTAAATTACTATATAATTCAAAATCCTTTTCTGTATAGAAATTTCTGGAGACATTTCTAAACGAATCTATTGCATACGGGGGATTTGAAACTATAATATCAAATTGCTTATTTTCTTGCTCAAAATCCTTGTCTTTTACAGCCAGCTTTCCTTTGTAGTCTTTGTGTGCAAAATTTGCTAACCCATCAGAGTGAATGACGTTTGCTAATCCATCGCCATGCAAATAACAACCTACTTTACCTACTTTAACTAAACGATAATCCTTTTCAATTCCATACACATAATCAAACGCCCAGTCAAAGTGAAATTCTTTGGCTTGTTTTATAAATCGTTTTACTTCAGCTTTTACATCTGGAAACTCATTTTTGTCAATAATTCTTTGCACTTCGTGCATCGTTTCAGTCAAAAAATGTCCACTTCCAGCAGCATAATCAATTACATAAGGTAAAAATTCTCCTTTTTCACCTTTATGTAATTTTTCTTTAATGATGTTATCAATTGGTAAGCTTTTAATTACAAATTGAGCAACTGGAACAGGCGTAAAAAACTGACCAGATTCTTGTTTTAATCCAGTTGTTAAAAGTAATTCAAAGAAATCGGATAAATATTGTTGTTTCTTGGTGTATCTTAATTTGTAACCTTGTAATAATTCAACAATTTCTTTAACTACAACTGCATTGTCATAAAAAGACTGTTCGTCATAAACATCTTTAATTGCAAATTCGTTGTTTTTTTCTAAACGAACTTTTCTGAATTCCTGTAAAATTGGACTTCTTTGCTCTTCTGTAAGAAATGAATATCTATTATTAAACTCCGATTCTGAAAAATCAGTAACATTTTTCTCTAAAAAGGCTTTCATTCCCTTTTTATACAAATCTGTTAAACGAATTTGAAAAGTTACATGTGTATCTTTTTCATAATGAACTCCTTCATAAGTAAACGGCGATTCAAACCATTGAAACTCTAATTCTTTATCCGTATCTTCTTTATCTTTCTCGTCATAGATTTTACAAAGAAATAAAGTGAAAATTCTATTAAAAGCATTTCCCTTATCAGAAACAACATTATGGCGTAAAATTTCTAGAAAACGATTAAAAATAAAACTACTATCTTCTTGTTTTATTTCTTCTAAGTCGTTAATGGTCAAAGCTTTGCTTTCAAAATTGTATGGATTAACCCATTTATCAAAAACACCATTATCTTTGGTTAGTTTACTCCATTTTTCGTAAAAATCTTTAACATCACCTGTTCTATAATCGTCTTCAATTTTTACAATTTCGTTTCGGTAAACAATTTCTTTTCCTTTTAATTCAGATGAATAAAGCATGATAATATCTGCTTTGTTACTAAATTTAAAGTAGGTAAACAATTGTCCACCATCTTTTTTCATTCGAGTAAATTCTTTCTCGAATTCTTTTCCGTGGGTTTTACATTCAATTAATAAATATTCCGAACCGTCTTCACGAGTTACACAAATATCTAATCTGCCGCTAGTTCCGTGACCAGCAGCCCAAGTTTTTTCTAATGTAATATTCTCAGGTTTATAACCTTTTTCAAGAAGTCTGTTTACACACTCAAGAACTACAAAATTTTCAGATTGTGAAAAGTTTTGAGTGGTTTTGCTTTCGCAAATAATTTTATCTCCGTAGTTTATAATTTCTTTTTGGAAATCAATTTCTATAACATAACCATCCTGATATTTTTTTACAAAAATATCTTTTGCATTTTCTTTTGGTTGAAAACCAATTATTTGCAGTAAATTTTTCATGTTACATTCGTTAATATTTGCAACGGCTAAAATATAACAATTTTTTTTTAATTTTCATGTGCCATGAGTAAAATTATTAAATATATATAAACAAAAAAACCGCCAATCTTTTGAAAGGCGGTTTTTTTAATTTATTTAATTTCATTTCCTTCTTTATCAAAGAAATGATATTCAAGATACGTGTAAGCGTCACGAGGTATAATCTTCACCCATTTCTTATATTCGAAAAACCATTTCGAACGTAAGGATGGAAAACCTTTAGTAAGGTATGCTGCCACAAAAGGGTGTGCGTTTAAAACAACCTTTTTATGGTCTTTAATAATGCGTTCAAGGTCAGACGCTATTTTGTCGATAATTAAAATTGGAGCTTCAATTTCCCCATGTTCATTGTTAGGGTCTTCTTCTCTTGTTTTAATATTAACTTCTGGTCTAACTCTTTGTCTAGTAATTTGAATTAATCCAAATTTGCTAGGAGGCAAGATTTTATGCTTGGCCTTATCGTCACTCATTTCTTCTCTTAAGAAATCGTACAATACTTTGCGATTTTCTGGATTTTGCATATCAATGAAATCCACTACTATAATTCCGCCCATGTCTCTAAGTCGTAACTGACGTGCAATTTCGGCTGCAGCAATCATGTTTACTTCTAGTGCAGTATCTTCTTGGCTTGATGCTTTTGCTGAACGATTTCCACTGTTCACATCGATAACGTGTAAAGCTTCTGTGTGTTCAATAATCAAATAAGCACCTTTGCTCATGGAAACTGTTTTTCCAAAAGACGTTTTTATTTGTCGCTCAATATTATATTTTTCAAAAAGAGGCAGTTCCTTAGACTGATAGTGTTTTACGATTGACACTTTATCCGGAGCTATCTCTTGCAAATACTCCTTCGTTTCAAGATACAAATCTTCATCATCAACATGAATACCGGTAAAAGTATCATTAAATACATCTCGTAAGATAGAAGAAGCTTTGTTAAGTTCTCCTAATACTTTTGATGGATGATGAGCCGTTTGTAATCTTCTACACATCGCAGACCAGCGATCCATCAATGTTTGTAGATCTTTGTCTAGTTCGGCTACTTTTTTGCCTTCGGCTACTGTTCGCACAATAACACCGAATCCTTTTGGCTTAATAGATTGAACCAATCGTTTTAATCGGTCTTTTTCTTCTCTCGATTCTATTTTTTGTGAAACAGAAACGCGATCTGAAAAAGGGACTAAAACCACATATCTTCCGGCTAACGAAATCTCAGAACTAATTCTGGGACCTTTAGTCGAAATAGGCTCTTTTACCACCTGAACTAAAACTGATTGATTGGCACTTAGAATGTCGGTTATAACGCCATCTTTATCAATTTCAGCTTCAAAAGGAAAATTTTTGAGTGAATAATCTTTTAATTTACCTGCGCTTACAAGTTTAATAAATTTCATCAAAGAAGGTAAATTTGGACCCAAATCATGATAATGCAAAAATGCATCTTTTTCATGGCCTAAGTTTACAAAAGCGGCATTTAAACCAGCCACAGGTTTACGGATTTTAGCAATGAAAAGATCGCCTACCGCAAAATTGCTTTGCTTTTCTTCTTCTTTGTGTAATTCTATTAGTTTTCCATCTTTTAATAAGGCAAAATCTACAGCGTCTGAACCAGATCTAATAATTAACTCTTTGTTCATGCAGTACATTTTTATCCATACTTTTAAAGTTAGAAGTTAGAAATTAGAAATTAGAAAAAATCTAAATTCTGAATTCTAAATTCTGAATTCTACTCGTACAGATGGATTAAACATTTTTTACAGGCAGTTTACCTGGGAATCAACTTCATGTTGATTCATTTCAATGAACTTTTTTCTAAAAAAGAAAAAGTAGT
>NZ_DITB01000113.1:6062-6902 GCF_002422095.1 Flavobacterium sp. UBA6195 | reverse complement strand
GACAGTCTTTTCTATGAACTTTAATACCTTCGTTTATCGTTACAAATCCAAATACTTCATCACCAGGGATTGGATTACAGCATGATGAAAGTTTGTAATCTAATTTGTCTTGCTCTGTTCCAAAAACTAGTAAATCGTATTTTTTACTGATTTCATTTTTCTGAATTTGATCAGTGTTATGAGACGGTGAGCGTTTAATTGTTTTTTTGAAAAAATTTACAAGAGTGTTACTTTTTTGAGCGGCATAGTCTTTTAATTGTTGGTTTTCAATTGCACCAATTCCAGCTCTGTAAAATAAATCGAGACTAGTTTGTAACTTGAAATAATTTACAAGTTCATTTGTAGTATTTTCGTTAAGAGTAATCTTTAAATGGCGGAGTTTTCGCTCTAATAATTCTTTACCTTCTTCTGCAATTTTTTTAGTATTCTCGTTTAATACGTTTTTAATTTTATTTTTAGCACGCGAAGTTGTTACGTAATCTAACCATTGAGAAGTTGGTTTTTGATTGACTGAAGTAATAATTTCAACTTGGTCACCACTATTGAGTACATGATTTAAAGGAACTAATTTTCCATTTACCCGAGTTCCTCTAGTTTTTACTCCAATTTCTGAGTGAATACTAAAAGCAAAGTCTAAAGAAGTAGCTCCTTTTGGTAGCGATTTAATTTCGCCTTTTGGAGTGAAGACATAGATTTCTTTGGCATATAAATTTAATTTAAAATCTTCTACAAAATCGACTGCATTAGCCGATGAATTTTCCAATGCTTCTTTAAGTTGATTTAGCCATATTTCTAAACCATGTTCTTCTGTAGCCCCGTTTTTATATTTGTAATGTGCGG
>NZ_DITB01000113.1:0-5851 GCF_002422095.1 Flavobacterium sp. UBA6195 | reverse complement strand
TTATAGTGAATTCAATTCCCTCGTCCGTTAATGATTTGCTTAAAACATCTGAAATAGTTTTGATGTAAGTATCTTGTTCTTCTTTGGTTTCTTTTATTTTACTAACAATATCATTATAAACTTCAGGTTCTGTATATTTTAATCCTAAATCTTCTAATTGTGTTTTAATATTATATAAACCTAAACGGTGGGCTAGAGGCGCATAAATGTATAATGTTTCTGAAGCAATTTTTGCCTGTTTGTAATCGGCCATGCTTTCCATAGTTTGCATGTTGTGCAATCTATCTGCAATTTTAATTAGAATTACCCGAACATCATCATTCAATGTCAATAGCATTTTACGGAAGTTTTCCGCTTGTACTGATATTTCTTGATCGGTTTTAACTTTGGCAATTTTGGTTAAGCCTTCCACTAATTGAGCAATCTTCGGATTGAACATTTTTTCAATATCCTGAACCGTAATGTCAGTATCTTCTACTACATCGTGCATTAAAGCTGCCGCAATGGAAGTTGCTCCCAAACCAATGTCTCTAGCTACAATTTTAGCTACAGCAATAGGATGGAAAATATAAGCTTCACCCGATTTTCTGCGTTGGTCTTTATGAGCATCAACAGCTACATCAAATGCTTTACGAATGATTTTTTTGTCTTCATCTGTAAGGGTTTGATAACTGATGCGAAGTAATTCTTTATATTCTTGCGCAATGGCTTTGTTTTCGGCTTCTAATTCTAATTCTGTCATATATTTTCTTTAACCAACTAAAAGTAAGTTAATTTTTCTAATTGTGCAATAGTGAAAATATAGAAATGAGTAAAGAAAAAATATTTGAAGTTGAATTTTGAATTTGCTATTGAAATTGTCTTTGTCTTTTAGCTTCAAACAACAAAATAGCGGCTGCAACTGAAACATTCATTGAATCAATTTCGCCTTGCATAGGAATGATGATATTTTTGGTGCTTTCGGTTCGCCATTTTTCAGATAAACCAGTAGCTTCTGTTCCCACAACTAAAGCAGTGGGAGTGGTGTAGTTTTGGGTATGATATTCGGTTGAATCTTGTAAAGTAGCGGAATAAATATTAATGTTATTTGATTTTAAATAAGCAATAACTTCTTCAGTAGTTCCAACAGCAATTTGTCGGGTAAACAAACAACCTACGCTAGAGCGAACGATGTTAGGATTGTATAAATCACTTTTTGGATTGGCAATGATAACAGCATCAATGTTTGCGGCATCAGCTGTTCTTAAAATGGCACCAACGTTTCCAGGTTTTTCAAGAGATTCACCAACTAATATTAATGGATTTTTCGAAAGTTTTAAATCGGATAAGGCTAAGGATTTGGTTTTTGCAATTGCTAATATACCTTCGGTAGTATCGCGATAAGCAAGTTTTTGGTAGACTTCTTTAGATATTTCTATTACATTTAACGGTTTAGTCGTTAAATCGTTTAATTGTTTTTCTGAAATGATTTCAGGTAAAAATAGAATGGTTTCTAATTCATAACCACCTTTTAGCGCCAATTCAATTTCGCGTTTTCCTTCAATTAAAAAAGTGCCTGTTTGCTTACGAACTTTTGCCTTCTCTTGTAATTGAACTAACGATTTGATAAACGGATTTTGAACCGAGGTGATTTGTTTCATGAATCAAAAATTATAAGGCAAAAGTACAAAAAAAAGCCTCTCATTTACTGAAAGGCTTTTGGTCTTATTTTTTTTGTTGTTCGAATTTTCCTTTATAACGTTGATACAATTCGGTATGGTGACTTTCTAAACTGATTTGTCTTCCATCAATAAAAGCTAATGAAATGACATTGGTTTTCATATCTAAAGCATCGCCTTCAGAAATAAATAAAGTAGCACTCTTGCCTGATTCTAAAGTTCCGTATTGGTTGTCAATTCCTAAAATTTTAGCAGAATTTCCTGTGATTAATTGTAATGCTTGTTCTTTTGTTAATCCCCAAGCGGCACAAGTTCCGGCATAAAATGGTAAGTTTCTTGTTTGCATACGTTCCATGTCGCCTGCATTTTGCAATGCAACTAAAACACCTGCATCAACTAATATTTTAGCATTTTTGTATGGTAAATTTACATCTTCATCTTCTAATAAAGGTAAATCGTGAACGCGTTTTAATAAAACCGAAACGTTATTCTCTTTTAATAAATTCGCCACTTTAAATGCGTAATAACCACCAACAATAACCATGTTTTTGATGTTGTTTTTCTTTTTGAATAAAACAGCATCAATAATTTCTTTTTCGCCATTTGCGTTTACGTATAAAGATTTTTCTCCTGTTTGTAAACCTTTCATAGCTTCGTAAGGAATATCCTTTTTCACATTTTTACTTCCCAAATAAGCAAAAGCATTATCAAAATATTCTTGAATTGCCTTTACTTGTGGGTCGTAATTTTTGTTCATTTCAATTCCTCCTGGTTCTGCCCACCAACCCGCTCTTGAATAGCTTCTTGGCCAGTTTAAGTGAATTCCGTCATCTGTTTTAATCGAAGCGTCTTCCCAGTTCCAAGCATCTAGTTGAACAATAGATGAAGTTCCAGGAATTCTGCCACCTCTAGGAGTAATTTGTGCTAATAAAACTCCATTTGGACGTGTTGTTTCTACCAATTTAGATTCGGCATTGTAAGCAATAATACTTCTCACATGCGGATTGAATTCACCAATTTCACTTTCATCATCTGAAGCTCTAACGGCGTCGATTTCAACTAAACCTAAAGTTGAATTTGGTGCAATAAAACCAGGATAAACGTGTTTTCCAGAAGCATCAATCACAATATCGTGTTGGGCTGGTTTCATTACTGTTGCATCACCAATGTTGGTAATTTTTCCATCAATAATTGAAATTAAACTATTTTCAATTACTTGTCCGTTTCCTAAATGCGCTTTAGCACCTAAGATTAAAATCGATTTGCTTTGTTTTGGAGCTGGCGTTTGTTGGGCAAACCCAAACAAAGAAATAAATAAAAGAACTATATATTTTTTCATCATTAGTTGTATTTGTAGTGAGACTCTTTGCAATATTCTCCCAAGGTATCACAGTGGTAGTGACCGTTTTCTTTTTTCTTAGGTAATTGCGTTTTCATTCCTTTGTTTTTAGCGTCTAACATCAAATTGATAAGTTCCGCGCGCTCTTTTTGAATCAATGCTAAAGTCTCTTTTTCTTTTTCTAAATCATAGAAAATGATTCCGTCTACTAACGTTTTTTCTGCTCTTGTGTAGATTGATAATGGACTATCTGACCAAAGTACCACATCGGCATCTTTACCAACTTTGATACTTCCTACTTTGTTATCTACTTGAAGAATTTTGGCTGGATTTAAGGTTACGAAATTCCAAGCTTCTTCTTCCGTTACGTTTCCGTATTTAACCGTTTTAGCAGCTTCTTGATTCAAACGTCTCGACATTTCAGCATCATCTGAATTGATAGAAACTTTTACGCCTTCGTTCATCATAATCGATGCATTGTATGGAATGGCATCGTTAACTTCATATTTGTAAGCCCACCAATCTGCAAATGTTGAACCAGCAACACCATGAGCCGACATTTTATCTGCTAATTTATATCCTTCTAAAATATGTGTAAAGGTTTGAATTTTAAATCCATAACGCTCAGCTAATTTCATCAACATATTGATTTCTGATTGCACATAAGAGTGACACGTGATGAAACGTTTTTTAGCTAAAATTTCGCCTAAAACTTCCATTTCTACATCAAATCTTGGCATTTTTTTATTTTTACCTGATTTGTAAGTATCCCATTCATTTTTGTATTCAATAGCTCTTGTGAAATAATCTTCATATACTTGTTCCACACCCATACGCGATTGTGGGAAACGGTTTCTCGAGAAATCTCCCCAATTCGATTGTTTTACATTTTCACCTAAAGCAAATTTGATGTATTTTGGAGCATCTTTTACTAACATTTCGTCTGGAGCATAACCCCATTTTAATTTGATGAATGCCGCACGACCACCAATTGGATTTGCAGAACCATGTAATAAGTTAGCCGAAGTAACGCCACCCGCCAAATTTCTGTAAATATTAATATCATCTGAATTTACAACATCTTCAATGGTAACTTCTGCTGATGAATTTTGACCACCTTCATTTACTCCATTTGAAATAGCAATATGTGAGTGTTCATCAATGATTCCAGCCGTTAAATGTTTTCCAGTTCCGTCAACTACTTTTGCTCCAGTTGAAGGTAAGTTTTTGCCAATTTTTGCAATTTTTCCGTTTTGGATTAAAACATCGGTTTCTTTTAGAATTCCGTCTTTTTCACCTGTCCAAACGGTTGTATTTTTGAATAAAATAGTTTCTTGTTTTGGTTTTTCAGCTGTTCCAAACGAAATATTTGGATACGTTACAGCATACATTGAAGGAACTTTTGGTTCGTCTTTTTTGTCGTCATTCTTTTTATCCTCTTTAACTTCAGCTGTTCTCTTAGTTGCTGTCCAAGAAGTTTCGTTTCCGTTTTCTAAAACAGCTTTTCCTTGCATCATATCTTTTACAAATGTTCCTGAAAGTCTAACGAAATTTGCTTTTGTAGTATCTTGGTTTTTGATTACTAAATTCACCCAAGGATCATTAAATTGAATTTTTGTTCCAAAGTTGATGCTATCTTTCATAGCTTTTGCTTCAAATTTTGAAGTTTCACCTTCAATTTTTAGTTCGAATTTATGGTTGTCGAATACTAAATCATAAGTTCCTCTAATATCAGTTGGATTGATTTTATCAATGATGTTTCGATTTCCTTGCACCCAGTTTTCTAAGATGTTGCTTTTGTCTTCAAAAATATCACCTGAAACGATGATGAAGTTCGCTAATTTTCCTTTTGAAATAGAACCTATTTTATCAAATTGATTGATCAATTTTGCAGGATTTTCTGTTAAGGCTAATAACGCTTTGTCTTTTGGTAAACCATATAAAACGGCTTTTCTTAAGTTTGATAAGAACGATTTTGTTTCTTTTAAATCAGCTGTTGAAAGTACAAAAGGTACATTATTCTCAGCCAAAATTTTCAAGTTGAACGGAGCTTGATTCCAAAATTTCATATCGCTCAAACTTACTTGTTGTGCTAAATAGGGGTCAGAAACATCATAAGCATCTGGAAAATTTAATGGGATAATAAAAGTTGCTCCTGATTTTTTAATTTCATCGATGCGTTCAAATTCGTTTCCGCCTCCTTTGATTAGGTATTTTATTCCGAATTCATCTCCTAATTTGTCTGCTCTTAATGCGTTTAATTTATCTCCAGCATTAAAGATTTGCAATAAAGATTTGTTCGCATTGAAAGCTTCTAAAGATAAATCTTTGTTGGTTGCGTTTCCTTGTGCATACCATTTCGCATCATGAAATACTTGACGAATTAAAGCCATACTTCCCATCATGGATGAAGGATAACTTTGCTTTGTAAATTTACTTCTGCTAAATGTAAAATGTTGCGATACTTTGTTTTTTACAATTCTATCAGCGTTTGTGCCGAAGTCGTTTAAGGTCCAAAGCAAACCGGTTCCAGCAATAACACCATCATTGTGATGACTTAAAACCGTTCCAAAACCAGCTTCTCTTAGACTTCCTGCTGTTTTTGAATCGTAGCTTAAGTTTTCATACGCATTGTATTCTGGTTTGATGTGGTCGTTCCAATAATACCCTTCACGATTGGTATCGTATTGAGGAGTGAAGTTACCACTAGGTCTTGGAGTAGGCTTGTTAATTCCGAATTCACTATACAATTCGATGAATGAAGGATAAATTGTTTTTTCTGTAGCATCAATAATGGTAGCTCCTTTTGGAATAGAAACATTTGTGCCAACTTCTACAATTTTGTTTTCTTTGA
>NZ_DITB01000024.1 GCF_002422095.1 Flavobacterium sp. UBA6195 | reverse complement strand
GCCTTTCTTTTGAAAACCCTTCATCTAACGATGAGGGGTTTTTTGTTTTGTGTAATTTTTTTAAAAAATTAATTTAAGATATCGAACAGAGAAGTTAATCTCGAAACTTCGGGACGACTGCGCAGATGGTACTGCAGTTATGTGGGAGAGTGTCGCCGCCTTTAGCTAAGCTCAGTCGGGCACAGCCCTCGAGTCTTTTGAAAAGCCTGTCTATATTTAGACAGGCTTTTTTGTTATCTATATATCGTCCCAAAGGGAATGGGAATAGTATAATTATTCTAATGAAAATCAATTCCGCGTTAGGGATAGAAGTATTGTTTGAGCTCTTAATTGGTTGCCTTCGAGAACCTCAGGCAACCAATTAAAGCGAGTGCCGATAGCCTGGTCCTTGTTTGGTAACGCCTTAAAACTCTAATATGGTGTTGTAATATTTGTGATGTTTTTTGAATTCGCGAACTCCTTTTTTGAAGGTTAGGTAGTTTACCCCCTTTTTGTGGTTGTTTTTGCTAATTAAGTACATGTAATGGAAATGTCGTGTAAGTTCTTTCCAGCCAAACCATAAACTGTGTTTTGGGTCGTACATGTGGGTAGGTTCGCTAATAGCACCGTTGATTTCTACGATTTGGAAGTTTTTACCTTTTGCTAAATCTTCATAAGAGTTGAACATGATATCCATTCTACCATAGTGAAAACCTTGTATTTGATTGCAAATGGTGTTGAAACTTTCCATCATTTCAGGAGTGATTTCGTTACTTGCATCTATGAATTTGGTTCCGCGACAATGATTTCCGTAAGGAACTAAATTAATAGTTTCTCCTTCGCTCAAAATAGTGTTTAATTTGTCTTTGTATTCGGCTTCAAGTACTTCTAATTGTAATAGATAGCGTTTGTCTTGATGTAATAATTCTCGAATCGTGTTTTTCCCGTTTCCTGTTAAAATCATGAATTCTTTTGCTACTATTCCAGTAATTTTACCGGGTTGGTTAGGCAATTTTACATAGAAAAGTCCGATTTCATTCTCATACGGAATTAAACTTTGAATTAAAACGTTGAAATTCGCTTTAGAAAAATAGGCTGCTAATTCTTCCGTATTGTAAATTTTTTTGACGGCTGTTCCTCTTAAACCGATATCGGGTTTTGCAATTAATGGGAATTCAATAGCCGCTTCTTTTATTTTCTCTTGAATAGCTTCTAATGTTTCAGTAGCCTCAATCAAAAGAGTTTTGGGATAATATTCAGATGGAATTAAATCGTAAATTTCTTTTTTTGATTCCATGAAAAAGCCTCCATTTTTTATAGTGGGATTTGAGGCATTGAAATAAAAAAACGAACGTGTTCTTGCTGCATAAAACAAATATTGAAAGTACACAGGAATATAAACCACGTGATATGGCCAATATTCCCAATGAATTAGTTTATGTAGAAAGAGATTCAGTTTTGTCATTTTTATTCGAATAAATCTAAATAGCGCATTTCAATATTGTTCTGAGTTACTTGGCATTGTGTGATGCTAATGGTTTTTAATACATTATTACGATTAATCTGTAATCCAAAATCTTTATTTTCAGATTCAGTAAATTGATGAAAATGTAAGATTTCTTCGCCTGTTGGATTACTTTTATTTTGCATAAAATTGTGAAACCAAGTTTTTCTTTGTTCCCGAATTTCTTTAAAATATAGCGTAGAAGAAGACCAAATGTGAAATTGTTTTTCATCAATAACTTCTTCGGTTTTTTCTACTTCATTCCATTGTAATTGAACTAGTTTATTGTTTTCGAACAAGATAATAGTGAAAGGTTCGATATCAGTTAAATCTACTGATTCCCAGTATTGCAGCGAATTTTCTACACTTATTAATTCTAAAACTACTAAGCCTCTACTTTTTCGATAATTGGGTTTTGGAAGGTGTTTTTCTTGCGCTCCATTGAGTAGAACGACAATTTTAGTTTCGCTATGTGCTATCCAAGTGCCACCTGCTTTTGGGTCTTTTGGGAAGGTGATTTTTTTTCCTTCAATATGATATTCAGTTGGAGGAAGTGCTCTTTCACGTGTAATTTTTTCATCACGATTAGAAGTGATGATACAGCCTTCTTTCGTTGGAATATACGTTACTGTGCACATTGTTTTCGGTATTCTAGAGTTGATGGCGCAATTCCGAAAGAATCTGAAATTTTAATGTGCGGTAAGCGAAACAATGCTACTTTTATCAAGGCTTGGTGGTGAATGCTATGCTCTAAATTGTATAGTAATTCTCTGAAATAGTTGGTTTCAAGCGTTTCTGTATCGCTGAAACAATTATGTTTTAAATAAAGTGATTTGTTTGGTTTATCTAGTTCAGAACAATATTTTTCAAGGATTTTAATCGCTTCTTTGGTATCGGATTGAAGGATAATGTCGCGTTTTCTTTTATCGTAATTGATGTAACCATTACCGTAATGGTCTAACAATGCGCCTAAAAGTTCAATGATGTGTCGCATGTGTTCACCAATGGTTGCCTTGCTTAATTCTGGGAACGGCAATGTCAGTTCTTCATTTGTTAATTGCTGAAGAAGATCAATATTTTCAGTTAAGTTTTGCTTTACAATTTGGGTCAACATATTCTTACTTGGTTTCTGGAACAAATTTTATAGAAACCGAATTCATACAATAGCGCTGGCCAGTAGTTTCTTTTGGACCATCATCAAAAATATGTCCTAAATGACCATCACATTTGGCACATAAAACTTCAGTACGAATCATTCCATAGCTCAAATCTTGTTTGTAAACCACAGAGCCTTTTATCGATTTATCAAATGAAGGCCATCCACAGTGCGAATCAAATTTAGTATCAGAAGTAAATAATTCGTTTCCACAACCTGCACAAACGTATTTTCCTTTTTCAAAATGATCCCAATATTCTCCTGTAAAAGCTCTTTCTGTACCTTTGTTTCTTAGTACTTCATACTGTTCTGGAGTAAGCTGTGCTTTCCACTCGGCTTCGGTTTTTTTAGAATTTGAATTCATAGTTTTAGGTTCTTTGGTTTGGGATTGACACGATTGTAAAGTTATAATTGCGATTAATAAAAATAACGATTTCATAGCTAACATTTTTTCAAATTTAAGGGTTAGAATTCAAATAAAGTGTTAACAATGTTACAAAGTATTTGAATTACGTATTGATTTCTAAATCTTTAATATAATCTTCGTTTTCATAGAAAAAGCGTTCAAAAGCATCCATTTTTTCGGCAAAGAAGTCAAAAATTTCAAGCCACGTATTTTTGTTGTTGATACTAATTCCTGTTTTTTCTACCCAAACTCGGCTGATTACTTTTCCTGTTTCTAAATAAAAATTGCGTTCAAAAATAACATCGTCTAAATAGTCTTCTAAAAGAATGGTTTTTAACGATTCTACTTTCTCATAATATATTTTACGTTTTTCTTCGTCTTTTGGTTCTATATCGAGTAAAACTTGTGCTTTTTTATTGTCAACATAAAATTTGAAGGTTACATCTTTGATTTTGGTATTGTATAACAACCATTTGCGGGGATATTCTTCGGCAAAGGCTATCCAAAAATCTTTTTTTATTTGTAGTGCTTCTTCTTTACTGAACATATTATTGAATTAGAAATTTATTTTGTTTGAAAAAAAATAGCTACCTTTAAGGTTGCTAAATTGAGATGGTATGCTTTTTAATGATTTTATAAAACACCTTCCAAAGATAGAAAAAGAAACTCTTCTTTCTACGGATGCACATGCAAAAATGGCACCGTTAGAGCGTATTTCTTATTTAAAGGAGGAAAATTATATGGATAAAAATCCTAGAAAGGCGGCGGTTTTAATGTTGTTTTATCCTAAAAATAAAGTAACGCATTTGGCTTTAATTGTTCGGAATTCCTATCCGGGAGTTCATTCTTCTCAAATAGGTTTTCCAGGAGGAAAAGTAGAAGAGTTCGATGCTGATTTAGAGGAAACAGCGCTTAGAGAAACACATGAAGAAGTTGGGATTCATCCAGAAAAAATTCAAATCATTAAGCCTTTTAGCGAAATTTATATTCCACCAAGTAATTTTTTGGTAGCGCCATTTATGGGAATTTCGCATGAAGAATTAACTTTTATTCCTGATTTGGATGAAGTTAAGCGGGTTTTAGAATTTTCAATTGCCGATTTTTTAGACGAAAAAAGTATTACAAAAGTCAAAATGTCAACGTCTTACGCAACGGATATTGAGGTGCCTGCTTTTATGGTGGATAAATATGTTGTTTGGGGAGCTACTGCTATGATGATGAGCGAGTTAAAGGAAACTATAAAATGCGCTTTGAGTAAATGTAATTTTTAGCGATTTCAAATTATTACCTTATAATGTGATTTTAAGCTGTTTTTCTTTCTAAAGTCACCTATTTTATTACTTTTGCGTTCTTGTTTTGTAAAAAAAATAAAAAATTATGGGATTATTTAAGAGAAATCCTTTCGGACATATATTGTTTTTAAAAACTTGGTTAATTCGTATTGCGGGTTTTTTAACACACCGTCGTTATCGTAATTTTAACCAATTACAAATCGAAGGTTCAGAAATTATCAGAAGTTTACCTGACAAAAATGTATTGTTTATTTCTAATCATCAGACATATTTTGCTGATGTAGTAGCGATGTTTCATGTTTTTAATGCAGCATTAAAAGGAAGAGAGAATAATATTAAGAACGTAATGTATTTGTGGAATCCGAAACTGAATATGTATTATGTTGCCGCTAAAGAAACCATGCAAGAGGGGTTACTGCCTAGAATCTTAGCTTATGCTGGCGCTATTACTGTTGAGAGAACTTGGAGAGCAAAAGGGCAAGATGTTACGGAGAAGAAAGAAGTAAATCCAAATGATACAGAGAACATTAAAATTGCTTTGGAGGATGGTTGGGTAATAACTTTTCCTCAAGGAACTACACGTTCTTTTAAACCAGTAAGAAAAGGAACGGCTCATATTATTTTACAGCATAAACCCATAGTTGTACCTATTGTTATTGATGGATTTAGGCGTTCTTTTGATAGAAAAGGATTGATGATTAAGAAAAAAGGAATCTTACAATCGATGGTAATTAAAGAACCTTTAAAAATCGATTATGAAACAGCAACGGTTGACGAAGTAGTTGAAATGATCGAATTTGCAATAGAACAACACCCTTCTTTATTAAAAGTGATACCGGCAGAAGTGCTTGAAGAAAAACGAAAAGAAGACGAACAAAGAAGATGGAGTTATTAAAAAAAGTTCTGAATATCAGAACTTTTTTAATATGTTAAATTAATTAATCACCGCTTCAACTCTATAACCATTGCGTCTTAAAAGTTTAATGATGCCTTCATTACCGGCTAAATGCCCTGCTCCAACAGCAATAAAAGTTGGTTTTTCGTTGATAATTTTTATTATTGTTGGAATCCATTTATTGTTTCTGTCATAGATTAAAATTTTCTTATTTTCAGAAGTTATTTTATTTTCAGATTCATCCATAATTTGTTGCATTGCATCAATATCTTTATTCTTGTAGATAGCAATCATTTTTTTTATTTCTTCTTTATCTTTTTTCAAATCACTCTTCACCATTTTAACTAACTCTTCGGCTTGAATTTCATATGGGATTTGATCAAAAATTTCCATTTGTTCTTTAATGGTTTCTAAACCAAAAACTTCTTTATTATTATTGTTTTTGTTTATAATAATTAATTCTCTTTCAATATTTTGAATTGAACATTCTAATATTGATGGATATAGCATAGTAGCAATCATAAATGGTTTGTAACTATCAAAAAATTTTAAAGACATCTTCATTTTTTTATTTAAAAATTCATCCACCAAATTAAAATCTTCTGAATTTAGTAATTTTGATATTTTATTTTCATTTTTCATGGTAATGTATTTCATCATTTCCATTTCTATAGGTTTATTCATATCTATTTCTAAAAAAAGCTGTTCAGTAGTTTTAAGCGCTTTTATTGTGCTATCATCTAATGAGGCATCACATGATACATGTATTGTTCCAAATAAATAAGAATCGTACTTTAATCCATTACCCGAAATTTTCCATAGCAAACTTTTTTCTAATTCTTGAGAAAAGGATAATCCTGTAATTAATGTTAAAAGGGAAATAAAGAAATGTTTCATTAGTAGTCTATTTTTTTAAGTTCGTCAAAGTTTTTTTGAAGTTTTTTTAGTAAAATTCCATAAAGTAATCTATAGAATAACCAAATAAGTCCAATAAAAATCGCAATTATTGCAGCATAAACAACTAACATTATACAGTAAAAGGTATTGGCATCAATGTTTTGCGACATTTTATCTATTATTTTACGAATGTTTGGATCATACATGAATTGGAAAATAAAAACTAAAATAAATGAAAAAGCAGTCATGGCTAAATTGTACCAAACATAATATTTAACTGTCTTTCTTGTTTTTATAATACTTTGCATTAATTGTTTGATTGTATCTGTTGTATTAATGCTTCTGTAATTTTTGAAGAATAGATAAATAAAATATAAAATAACCCCATAATTAACAGCTGAAATTACAGGCATTGCGGTTTCTAAGTGGTATAATTTTAATGTTTTGAAATATTCTTCATCAGCTGTAAAAAAAGAAATACTAGCCCACAAAACAAGTTCTAGAACACTAATAATAACAATCCACTTTACAATAGAAGAAGAACGTTTATGCAGCATACCATAAATTTCATTTTCACCTATTTGTTGGAACGAACTTTCTCGTTTTTTCCAGTCTTTTTTTAATAATTCTAATTCATCCATAGCTACGGATTTAATATTTTTTTTAATTTCCCTTTTACACGATTCATTTTTACTCGTGCATTTACCTCACTTATCCCCAAGGTTTCTGAAATTTCGGTGTAATCTTTATCTTCTAAATACAACAAAACTAAGGCTTTTTCAATGTCATTTAATTCGCTAATAGCGCTGTATAAAAGCTTTAATTTTTCTTCTTCTTCAAAATTGTAATCGTCTTGTGTTACTTTATGAAAAGTATTGTCAAACTCAATGGCATCAATGGTTCTTTTCTTTTTTCGATATAAAGTAATGGCAGTATTCAATCCAACGCGATACGCCCAAGTAGTAAATTTAGAATCGCCTCTAAAGTTGGGAAAGGCTTTCCAAAGTTGTATCGTAATTTCCTGAAACAAATCGTTATGCGCATCCTCATCAGTAGTATACAATCGACAAATTTTGTGGATTATATTCTGATTCTCTTTGAGTTGCTTAACAAAAAGTGCTTCCGATTCCGATTTCATATACAATAAGTAGTCATTTGAAAGAATATGTTACAAGTTTAGTAAAAATCAAGTTTAAGTACAAGGACAAATTCAAAAATCAAATACAAGTTCAAGAACAAATTCAAATTCAATCACAAGGGCAAACTCAATATTTAATTTTTTAAGATAAATTTAGATTGAAAATATAAAATTTAGTTAAATGTGAATTGACTTTAGTTGGCCCGATTGAACTTGAACTTGAAATTTATTACCTTTGACTAATTAGATTTTAAACGATGAACATACCTCGTAGTAGCTTTCCTAGAATTGTCATCATTGGTGGTGGTTTTGCAGGAATTTCTTTAGCGAAAAGACTTCGCAATAAAAAAGTTCAAGTTGTTTTATTAGACAAACATAATTACCATAATTTCCAACCTTTAATGTATCAAGTGGCAACGGGCGGTTTAGAACCCGATTCTATTGCTTATCCGATAAGGAAAATCGTTCAAGAGTATAAAGATTTTTATTTCCGATTGGCCGAAGTTCGTGATATTGACCCCGAAAACAATATCATTTATGCCGATATTGGTGATATCAAATACGATTATTTAGTCATTGCAACGGGTTCGAAAACGAATTATTTTGGAAATAAAGAAATCGAGCGCAATAGTATGGCGATGAAAACCATTCCACAATCGTTGAATATTCGTAGTTTAATTTTAGAGAATTTCGAACAAGCTTTGCTTACGAATGATATTGATGAACGTCATAGTTTGATGAATTTTGTTTTGGTAGGCGGTGGACCAACAGGAGTAGAACTAGCGGGTGCTTTGGCCGAAATGAAAAAAGCCATTTTGCCAAAAGATTATCCCGATTTAGATGTTCGAAAAATGGAAATCAATCTAATTCAAGGAAGTAATCGCGTTTTAGATTCGATGAGTGAAAATGCTTCGGAGAAAGCTGAAAAGTTTCTGTTAGATTTAGGTGTAAGTGTTTGGAAAAACGTTCGTGTAACAGGTTACGATGGAAAAACCGTTACCACTAGTTCTGATTTATCTTTTGATTCCGCAACGGTGATTTGGACTGCTGGAGTTCAAGGAGCTTTGCCTCATGGTTTAAAAGCCGATAGTTTTATCAAAAATGTAAACCGTATCAAGGTTAATCAATTCAATCAAGTTGAAGGTTATGATAATCTCTTTGCAATTGGAGATATTGCCGTAATGGCTTCAGAACAATATCCTCAAGGACATCCGATGATGGCACAACCTGCGATGCAACAAGGACGATTATTAGCCAATAATTTAATTAAAATCATCAATAAAAAAGAACCTAAACCATTCGAATACAAAGACAAAGGTTCGATGGCAACCATTGGAAGAAACAAAGCAGTTGTCGATTTACCAAAATTCAAATTTAGTGGCGTTTTCGCATGGTTTGTTTGGATGTTTGTGCATTTATTTTCGTTAATCGGATTCAAAAATAAAGCGGTAGTATTCTTAAATTGGGTGTACAATTACATCCGTTTCGATAGAGAGGCACGATTGATTATGCGTCCGTATAAGAAAAGAAATCAAGTGAGTTTTACGAGTGATGAATTATAAGTGTTCAGTGTTCAGTTTTTAGTGTTCAGTTACTGCCAACTCATTACTGAACACTGACCACTCCTTCATACCCAATCGCTAATCCTACAAATTTATTATACCCTTCCATGCCGTCTTTTTGTTGGTTGGCTTTTAGGAAATTGTCGTAGAAATATTCGAAAAAAGTATTGATTGGCGTTTGGTATTTCTTCCAAAAGATTTCGTTTTCCTCAAAGTTTTTCAAAACACCTTTGTTGATTTTTTTTATATAAACTTCTGAACTTCCTTCTTGCATCATCTCTAAATTATGCAACGCATAGCGCAATGCAAAACTGTAGGCGGAATATTGGAAATACAAATCCTCATTTTTGGCAGCCGTTACAAATCCAATGAAATTACATTCGCTTTCGCTTCCAATTCCAGTTTGATGCGCCATTTCGTGGCAAGTGGTTAGTGGTGAAGTGTATTTCGGTTTTAAATAATTGACTTGTGCTTCATTGGTAAACGGATTCAAATAACCGCCAAATCCCATATAACTCAAAGGATAACTAAACAACGACGATTTAATGCTTTTTACTTCGTAACGGAATTCTTGTAAATCGGTTGGGATATTTTCATAACCTTTCAAGGCCAAATTATAAATTTCATCATGCGAATACGGAATCACAACTGCAACCGAATCATTTTTAGTGATTTTAAGTTGTAAAGCATTGGTTTTTACCAACATCTTTTCAATGAAAATTTCCAATTGTTCTTTCGAATATTCTTTTTCAATATGTAGTTTTTCATGCAGCGGAATTCGGTAATAGTTCATTCCCCAAAGCAAATGAAAGAACAAGTAAAACACCGAAACCCAACTCAATATTGCTAATAGGTTATCTTTCCATTCTTTAAAAAAGCCAATTCGGTGTTTCCAAATCCAACGGAATAAAAGTAAAATTAGAATGAAATAAGTAACATCGCCAAACGAAAACGGCAACCAACCGAAAACTTTTCTCGATACAAAAGCCAATTTCGGATAAAAACCTTTGCTGTATACATTTTCAACAAAATCAGGAAACAAACCTATCGTTTTCACTACGATGATTTGGATAAGTAAGAATAAAGGAAGGATAAATTTTCTTTTCACAGCGCTTTTTAAAACGTAAATATAATCACAAATCAATTTGTAAAGCAATTAAACTTTGTAACTTTGTTATCTTAAAATTTGAAACATTAAAACTCAAATAAAACAATGAGCCAAGAAATAAGAAATTTAGAGCCAAAAGCACTTTGGAACAAATTTGCCGATTTGAATGCCGTTCCGCGTCCGTCTAAGAAAGAAGAACGTGTGATTGCTTTTATGATGGAATTCGGACAAAAATTAGGATTGCCAACTGTGAAAGATCATGTGGGGAATGTGATTATCAAAAAACCTGCGACTCTAGGTATGGAAAACCGCAAAACTATCGTAATGCAATCGCATTTGGATATGGTACACCAAAAAAACAACGACACGAATTTCGATTTCGATACACAAGGAATTGAAATGTATGTTGATGGTGATTGGGTGCGTGCTAAAGGAACTACGCTTGGTGCTGATAACGGTTTAGGAGTGGCAACCATCATGGCGATTTTAGAAAGTACTAATATTCCGCATCCAGCAATCGAAGCGTTGTTTACGATTGACGAAGAAACGGGAATGACAGGAGCAATGGGCTTACAAGGCGGCATGTTAGACGGAGAAATTTTATTGAATTTAGATACCGAAGAAGACGATGAAATCGATATCGGATGTGCGGGTGGAGTAGATGTAACAGCTACTAGAACGTACAACGAAGAAGAAACGCCAGAAGGTTCGGTTGGTTATACCATTACAGTGAAAGGCTTAAAAGGCGGTCACTCGGGAATGGATATTCACAAAGGATTAGGAAATGCAAACAAAATCATGAACCGTTTGTTATTTGACGGATTTGAGAATTTTGGTTTACAGATTTCTGAAATTTCTGGTGGAAGTTTGCGTAATGCGATTCCAAGAGAAAGCGTTGCAAAAGTAATTATCGCAGCGATTTATGACGAAGCTTTTGTTTTTGATATGCAAGAAATCATCAACGAAATTAAAGCTGAGTTCAAAACGATGGAACCGAATTTAACGATTGATATTGTTAAAAGCGAGACAACTCCAGCAAAAGTAATGGATTTAGGCGTGCAAGAAGGTTTGTTACGAGCGATTTATGCCGCTCACAACGGCGTTTACAGAATGTCAGCTGATATGACTGATTTAGTAGAAACATCAAATAATATTGCCAGAGTAATTGTAAAAGACGGCGAAATTTCGATTCAGAATTTAACGCGTTCGTCTGTGGAGAGTTCTAAATTTGATTTAGCGAATGCGTTGCGTTCGGCTTACGAATTGTTTGGTTGCGAAGTTGAATTTACAGGAAGTTACCCAGGTTGGACACCAAATGTAAAATCTGAAATTTTAGATGTATTAACGTCTATTTACGAAAAACAAAACGGTTCTAAACCAAATGTTGTGGCTTGTCACGCTGGATTAGAATGTGGTATTTTAGGAACGAATTATCCAAACATGGATATGATTTCTTTTGGACCAACCATTCACGGAGCACACAGCCCAGATGAAAGAGCGAGTATTTCTTCCGCTCAAAAATATTGGAAATTTGTATTGGAAATTTTACAAAATATTCCGGTTAAGAAGTAAGAAAATAGAATAAAGAGGAAATCCCGATGAAAATCGGGATTTTTTTGTTTATACTTTAAAAAAGGTAAGTAGTCATAAACAGCTTTTTTAACGTTCCCACGCCAGCCACAATTGGTGTTTGCGGAGTGTTAATTTGTCGAGCTAAGATAATGAAAATGCGGAAAACGAAAAGTTGAAAAACTGAGCAATAGCAAAAATTGCCGGCTGACGTGTGTTAGCCACAGTTTATATTATTTCTTTTAAGCTACTGTCTTTTCTCAGTATATTTTCGCTTGATTCATACAATGAAGATGCAGCCTTGTTAATTTTTTCGACCGATACTTTTTTCCATTGATTAAGATCTGAGTTGAAATCGGAATTGAATATCAATTTCGACAGATTCTGAATCAAAATATAATTGGCGTACGGATGGGAATTTTCCCTATCTGCTTTATTCGCTCCTGACACAAATTCTGAGATTCGGTCATAAATAGTTCCTTCTGTACAATACATCAATTCAATTACTTTTGACCTGTATTCCAAATCCGCAGAACTTAAATTTGGGTACTTGTTTAAATCAGTAAAATGTAAACTTTCATGTTTTAAATAAGAAATTTTAAATTTTTCTGAATTTAAATCATAGATTCCTTTATTACAGTATAGCGTTGCAGCTTCTTTTACAGCCCAACCACCCACTTGAGAAGTACCAAAAGTTGCAAATTCGTCATAGCCATTTATATGATAGCTTTCAATAAACACAACAGTAGTTTTCACTGTGTCTTTTGGTAAAATAACATCATATTTTTTAGCACTTTCTTTATTCCAAATAAAGATCTCTTGAAAACCATTTCGGAATTTAAAATCTACTTTAAACCCTTCTTTTTCAATTATTTTTTTCAATACAGAGTCGTCATTAATGTTCTTAAGTAAGCTATCTTTTGAAAGATTTGTTAACTTTTTGGATACTATATAATCAGCGATGTTATTATAAAGGGTAGAGTCTGTTCTGTTTTCTGGATTTGGTTTCAATAGTTCTATTCGCCAATATTCACGATATATGTTCGAAATATCATTAATCACCTCATTTCCTGATGTGTTTTCAAATACTTCTTCTTTTGAAATAAAACGAGCATACATTTTTTTCTTCCATCTTTGATAAATAAAATTCACTATCGGATTTGAGAAACTTTTTCTTTCTTCCATTTTGATAAAAACTGCACTTAAATCTCCATCACCTGCTAATGCTACTATTTCTCTATAACATTTTCTATCGTTGCCAAGATTGTAGCTTCCATAAAAAAATAGAGCAACTAATATTGAAATGCTAATAAGTAAAATGTTTTTGGTTTTTTTCTTAATTTTCACAATAGTTTCATTTTAGATTTGAATCACAAAATTAGTTGTTGCTAAAAGGTTAAAATAGTACGAGATTAACCTATAATAACTTTTCTAAAATGATTTGGAGTAGCATCTATATATTTTTTAAAGTTCTTAATAAAATGGCTTTGGTCATAAAAGCCACTTTCTAAAGCTATAGAAGTGATATTTTCTTCATTTGACAATAAGCATTTCATTGCAAATTCTAGTCTTATCTTCGTTAGATATTCAGAAAGTTTAAAACCCGTGATTTCTTTAAATTTACGAACGATGTAATTTGGATGAAGTGAAAATTCAATGCTCAATTTATCTAGTGAAATAGTTTCTAATGGATTATCATTTATGCGTTCTTTTACTTTTTTTACCCAATTAAGATCACCTTTGCTATTGAATATGTTTATTACCACAATCATTGATTCGTAACAATATATATTGATGATGTCATTTGGCAAACCATGTTTTAAACCATAAAGCAATTTATACAATTCTATTACTGCTTTTTGCTTTGATAGTTTATTTGGTAAGTGAAGTTCATTTAGAGTTATAAATTGTTCATAGTCGTTCATTTCTATATTCAAACATAAGCCACCTTTGTTCGAAAAACTATTAGAATGCTCATAGTTAGCCACCCTGTAAAGAACTTCTCCTTGAGATATAACATCAATGATATTACTCTCTTCTTTATAAGAACCATAAGCAAGTAAACATAAATAAGGCTTATTGTGGGCGTGCAATGAAATAGTTGAGTTTGCCGAATGATTGGTCATTGAGATAGTAAAATTCTCTGTTCTTAATGATTCGGTTGTTATCCCAAAATATTGATTTTCTTTTAAATTCATTGACTTACAATTGTGGCTAACTAGTAAATATACTCCTTACGCCTGTAAGGGT
>NZ_DITB01000025.1 GCF_002422095.1 Flavobacterium sp. UBA6195 | reverse complement strand
AATTATGAAATTGAATAAATTTAATGATTTTTTTAATTGCAAAGTAAAGGCGCAAATTACTTCGCGTGGCAAACTAAAAAACACAAAAAATCCCGCTTTTGCGGGATTTTCTATATCTTATCTATTCTGTAAATAACTCAAAACGTTTTGCTCAATTCTTTCATTGATGTTGGAAATATCGGCTTTAACGAATTTTTCTCCAATGATGTTTTCGAATAACTCAATGTAACGTTCAGAAACTGTTTCGATGTATTCGTCTGACATAAACGGAATTTGTTGGCCTTCTTTTCCTTGGAATCCGTTTTCAATTAACCAACGACGTACAAACTCTTTTGATAATTGTTTTTGTTCTTCGTTGTTGTTTTGTCTTTCTTGGTAGCCTTCTGCGTAGAAATAACGAGAAGAATCTGGCGTGTGGATTTCGTCGATTAATACAATTTGTCCGTCTTTTGTTTTCCCGAATTCGTATTTGGTATCAACTAAGATTAAACCGCGAGAGGCTGCAATTTCAGTTCCTCTTTGGTATAAAGCTCTGGTGTATTTTTCTAAAACTAAGTAATCTTCCTCGGTTATAATTCCGTTAGCTAAAATAGCTTCGCGCGAAATGTCTTCGTCGTGCGAACCGTTATCTGCTTTCGTTGTAGGCGTGATGATGGGTGTTGGGAATTTATCGTTTTCTTTTAAACCTTCTGGCATTTCTACACCGCAAAGGATTCTTCTTCCTGCTGCATATTCACGCGCTGCATGTCCTGATAAATACCCACGAATTACCATTTCCACTTTGAAAGGCTCACATAAATGTCCTACCGCTACGTTTGGATCTGGAGTGGCTACTAACCAATTGGGTACGATATCAGCAGTTAATTCCATGAACTTCGTAGCGATTTGATTAAGGATTTGACCTTTATAAGGAATTCCTTTTGGTAAAACCACATCAAATGCAGAAAGACGGTCGGTAGCGACCATCACTAATAATTCATCATTGATATTGTAAACTTCTCTAACTTTTCCACGGTACACCGATTTTTGACCTGGAAAATTGAAATGGGTAGTCGTAATTGTATTCATTATGTTGTGTTGTTGTTTGTGTGGTGCAAAAGTAAAAAAAAGACGCTAATAAAAGCGTTTATTAAAATTAAATATTTTGTTGGTTTTACTTCAAAAATTTTCTCTCTTCAACATTTTCTAGAATACTCATTTGCTGAATTGCAATTCGGTTAAGTTTGATTAATCGTTCTTTTTGTGGGATTTTTTCATCAATTAAAACGGCGTTTAAATTTTCCATATTACTCAAACAAATCAATTCATTAATAGTTGCATAATCACGTATATTCCCTTTTACATCTGGATTTTGTTCACGCCATTCTTTAGCAGTTATTCCAAAAAGTGCTACATTCAAGACATCTGCTTCATTAGCATAAACTAAAGCGGTTTGTTGTAATGTTAGCTCTTGTGGGATTAAATTATGTTTGATAGCATCGGTATGAATTCGATAATTAATTTTAGCTAATTCTCTTTTAGCAGACCAACCAATTTGTTTTTGTTCTTCTTCTTTAAGTCGCTGGAATTCTTTAACAAGATAAAGTTCAAACTCAACTGAAATCCAACTCGCAAATTTGAAAGCAATATCTCTTTGAGCATAAGTACCGCCAAATCTACCTGATTTTGAAATAAATCCAACCGCATTTGTTGATGAAATCCATTTTTGAGGTGACATTGTAAAAGCGTTTAATCCGGCTTCTTTTTTAAACCCCTCGAATTCGAGGGGTTTAAAATTTGGATTGTGTATAATTTCCCAAAGACCTAAAAATTCAATGGTATTTCTGTTTCGCATCCAATTACCAATAGCTGCGGATGCGTCATCGGTTTTATATTTTGCAATATCTGTGATTGAAATATAGTCATTATCACTATTATTGATGATTGCTATCTCAGTTTCTTTTACATTTATTTTTGCCATAAATTAAACCTAACTACAACTAACTAATCATTATTCTCAATACTCTTATACGCATCAATAATTTTCTTAACCAATCGGTGGCGCACGATATCTTTGTCGTCTAAGTAAATGATTCCGATGCCTTCAACATCTTTCAAAACCAAAATAGCTTCTTTCAATCCTGAAATCGTTCGTCTTGGTAAATCTACCTGACCTGGGTCGCCCGTGATGATGAATTTGGCGTTTTTCCCCATACGCGTTAAGAACATTTTCATTTGGGAATGCGTGGTGTTTTGCGCTTCGTCTAAAATTACAAAGGCATTATCTAACGTTCGCCCACGCATAAAAGCTAAAGGAGCAATTTGAATAATCCCTTTTAAGATATAATCTTCTAAAGTTTGTGGTGGTAACATATCGCGCAACGCATCATATAAAGGTTGCATGTAAGGATCTAACTTTTCCTTCATGTCGCCCGGAAGAAACCCTAAGTTCTCGCCTGCTTCCACAGCTGGACGCGTTAATATGATTCGCTTGACTTGTTTTTCTTTTAATGCTTTTACTGCCATGGCAACTCCGGTATACGTTTTTCCTGTTCCGGCTGGACCGATAGCGAAAACCATGTCGTTTTTATGTACATAATCCACCAATTTTTGTTGGTTAGGCGTCATGGCTTTGATTAACTTTCCTCCTACACCATGCACTAAAATCTTATCGCGATCGTGCATGTGTTCGGCATCATGTTGATGACTCGTTTCTAAAACCCTCAAAATAACATTATCATCAATACTGTTGTAACGCGTAAAATGATGCATTAATCTTTTGAAGCGATTTTCAAACTCATCCAAGATTTCTGGCTCACCAAACGCTTTAAGAGTAGTTCCTCGTGCTACGATTTTAAGTTTTGGATAATACTTCTTAATAGTTTCAAGATGAGCATCTTGCGCACCCCAAAATTCTTTTGGAGCAATGTCGACTAATTCAATGATTCTTTCGTTCAAAGGCTTTCTTTTTTTAATTATTTTTGAAACGCTAAATTTGTAGTAGCTTTGCAATCAAATTTACTAAAAACTACTGTTGAATTTCAAATAAGTTATAAACAAAAAAATGTCAATAATTACTTTAACTACCGACTTTGGACACAAAGACTACTTCGTAGGCGCTTTGAAAGGAAAAATATTGTCGGAACACAAAGAAGCGGTTATTGTAGACATTTCGCACGAGATTGACTTATTCAATACCTTAGAAGCGAGTTACTGTATTGAAGCTGCTTATCATAACTTTCCAAAGGGCACGATTCACATTATTGGTGTGGATAGTGAACGTGTGGGCGATACCCAACATATTGCGATGCAATGGGACGATCATTATTTTATTTGTGCCGATAACGGAATTTTAAATACCTTAATTCAGAAGAAAATTCCACAGAAAATCGTAGCCATTACCATCCACGACCGATTGAATACAGATGTTAGCGATATGGATGTTTTCGTAGCGGTTGCCTGTCATATTGCACGAGGTGGTTTATTAAATGTGATTGGTAAAGAAATCCCATCGTTGAAACCTGTAAGTGTTTTAACTTCATCAATTACCGATGATTTAAGCGAAATTAAAGGTCAAATTGTATATATCGATTCGTTTGGAAATTGCGTTACTAATATTTCGCATAAACAATTTAACGATACGATTAGAGGTCGAAAGTTCGAAATCGTAATCAAAAACAAGAAGTTCAGTCGTTTGCACAAAAGCTACTCGGATTTTCAAGTTTCTGATGTGAAACAATTGAAAGACTTAGAAGGTGATTTCTTAGCGTTATTCAATGAAAACGGCTATTTAGAAATTGCCATATATAAGAGTAATCCAAAAACGGTAGGTTCGGCAGCCACCTTATTAGGATTGCATTTTAGAGATACGGTATCCATTAAATTCAAATAAAAATATGTTCATAAGAATTGTAAAAATGCGTTTTCACGAAGATAAAATCGAAGCTTTTTTAAATAATTTTGAAGAAGTGAAACACCACATACGAAACTTCGAAGGAAACCGTTTCTTAGAATTGTATCAAGACAAAAATGACAAACGTATTTTCTTTACCTATAGTTATTGGGAAAACGAAGAAGCGTTAGAAAACTACAGAAAATCAGCTTTGTTTGATGGCGTTTGGACATACACTAAGACTTTGTTTAGCGATAAACCAGAGGCGTGGAGTGTAGACAGATTAGTAACTTTAGAATAATCTTTTAAACTCTTAAACGTTTAAACTTATAAACAAGAAAAAATAAATGAAAGCATTATTATTACGAGAAATAAAATCCTTTTTTGGTTCACCGATTGGATATTTAGTCATCGGGATTTTTCTTTTACTCAACGGATTATTTCTTTGGGTTTTTGAAGGCGAATTCAATATTTTAAACTCGGGTTTTGCCGATATGAGTCCGTTTTTCAAATTGGCACCATGGATTTTGATTTTCTTAATTCCTGCCGTAACCATGCGCAGTTTTTCGGATGAGAAAAAACAAGGAACGATAGAGTTATTGTTTACCAAACCGCTTTCAAATTGGGACATCGTAAACGGAAAATTCTTAGGCGCTTTGGTGTTAATCATCTTAGCGATTGTTCCAACGATCATTTATGTGTTGACAATTTCGCATTTTGGAAATCCGCAAGGTAATATTGATATGGGAAGTACACTTGGTTCGTATTTCGGATTGTTGTTCTTAATTGCGTCTTACACGGCAATTGGAATTTTTGCTTCTACTTTATCAGATAACCAAATTGTGGCATTTATAATTGCGGTTTTTTGTTGTTTCTTTTTCTATTTTGGGTTTGATGGCATTGCGTCGTTCCTTGGAAATTACAGTTCGATGTTTGCTGCTTTAGGAATGGATTATCACTTTAAAAGTATGAGTCGCGGTGTATTAGATACACGTGATATTGTGTACTTTGTGAGTGTGACGTTTTTATTTTTATCGGCAACGGTTTATCAACTTAAATCATTGAAATGGTAATGGCGGCCAACAAATCAAAAGCTTTAAAGCAATTAGGAATTGTATTTTTAGCGATTATCGTTATCAATTTAATAAGCAACTTCTTTTTCAAACGTTTCGACTTAACACAAGACAAACGCTATACCTTATCGCAAACCACTTTAAACATTATTGAAAGTGTAGATAGTCCGTTATACATTGAAGTGTATTTGGAAGGAAATTTTCCACCAGAATTCAAACGTTTACAAAACGAAACCAAACAACTTTTAGAAGAATTCACGGCTTATAATTCGAACATTATTTTCAACTTCAAAAATCCGATTGAAAAAGAGGAAACGCGAGTTGAAAAAATGAAAGAATTCTATGCAAAAGGCATGCAACCGCTTAGCATCACCGTGGAAGACAAAGGTAAACAATCGCAAGAAGTGGTTTTCCCTTGGGCACAAGCGACGTATGGTGATAAATTCACGAAAGTGGCGTTGTTGAAAAACTTAATGGGAGCTTCTACGGAACAAAAAGTAATTAGTTCGGTACAGCATTTGGAATTTGGTTTTGCAGAAGCTATCAATAAAATTTCGAAAGAAAAACAAAAGAAAATTGCCGTAATCAAAGGGAATGGCGAGTTAATTGAACCTTTCATGGCCGATTTCTTAAGAACGGTTAAAGAAAGTTATTACATCGGACCTTTTACATTGGATTCGGTAGCAAAACAACCTACTCAGACGTTAGAAGCTTTAAAAAAATACGATTTAGCGGTAATTGCGAAACCAACCGAAGCTTTCACAGAAGAAGAAAAACAAGTATTAGACCAATTCATCATGAACGGTGGAAAAACCTTGTGGTTAGTTGATGCCGTTTCAGCGGATATGGACAGTTTGTACAACGAAACCGGTACGATTTTAGCCGCACAACGCGAGTTGAACTTAACCGATATGTTCTTCAAATACGGAATCCGTATCAATCCGTTATTGGTAAAAGACGAATATGCTACGCCAATTAAATTAGCATCAGGAAATCAAGGAAGCGAAACCCAAATGCAAGAATACACTTGGAAATTCGCACCGTTTATTTATCCAACTTCAACGAATCCAATTGTGAAAAACATGGAAGGGATTAAGTTTGAATTTGCTTCTCCAATCGAAATCCTGAAAAACGATATCAAGAAAACCGTTCTATTGAGTTCGTCAGAATATTCTAAAACCGTTGGAACACCAAGTCCGATTTCATTAGACATGGTGACTGAAGAAACCACTCCTGAAGAATATGAAGGTAAAGGATTGCTTCCAGTAGCGGTTTTGATGGAAGGAAAATTCAAATCGGCTTACCAAAATCGAGTATTACCTTTCAAAGACAATTCGTTCCAAGCCACTGGAAAAGAAAACAAGATGATTGTGATTTCCGATGGTGATGTGATTAAAAATCAATTGGACAAAGGCGTACCACTAGAATTAGGGTTCGATAAGTGGACAAATCAGCTTTACGGAAACAAAGAATTCTTAATGAACTGTGTAAATTACCTTTTAGACGACAACGGACTTATTAACATCCGAAGTAAAGATGTAGATTTACCCCTTTTAAACAAAGAAGAGGTATATAAAAATTACACAACCGCCCAAATGGTAACTGTCGGATTACCAATAGTTATTTTAGCTATCTTTGGATTTTTATTTACATTCCTACGTAAAAGAAAATACAGCCGCTAGTTGTTAATAAAATTGTTTTTGCGGTTGAACAGAATTAGAATATATTTGTGAAATATAAAATCAAATCACGATTTTAAAAAACAAGATGATGAAGTTTATAGTATCGAGTTCGTATTTATTAAAACAATTACAAGTTTTAGGAAGTGTTATCAACAGTAGTAACACCTTACCTATTCTTGATAATTTCCTTTTTGAATTAGACAACAACCAATTAAAAGTTTCAGCTTCTGATTTAGAAACTACCATGACAGCTACGTTAGAAATTGATTCTACAAGTCAAGGAAGTGTTGCTATTCCGGCTAAACTTTTATTAGATATCTTAAAAACCTTCCCAGAGCAACCGTTAACGTTTACTGTTGAAGACAATTCGACCGTAGAAATTAGCTCAAACTCGGGTAAATATGCGATTGCTTACGCTCCAGGAGAAGAATTCCCTAAAGCTGTAGTTTTAGATGATCCTTCAAAAACATTAGTTCCTGCTGAAGTATTAGCAACTGCAGTAAGTAAAACGATTTTCGCTGCTGGAAATGATGATTTACGCCCTGTAATGAGTGGTGTTTTCTTCCAATTTTCACCTGAAGGATTAATTTTTGTAGCAACAGACGCTCACAAATTAGTAAAATATGCTCGTGCCGATGTAAAAGCATCTCAAGTAGCTGATTTTATTATGCCAAAAAAACCTTTAAACATTTTAAAAGGAATTTTAGCAGCATCTGACGCTGAAGTAGCTATCGAATACAACGATTCTAATGCAACGTTCTCTTTTGAGAATTATGTATTGACTTGTCGTTTAATCGATGGAAAATATCCAAACTACGAAGCGGTTATTCCAAAAGAAAATCCAAACAAATTATTAATCAACAGAGTTCAGTTTTTAAACTCGGTTCGTCGTGTGGCTATTTTTGCTAACAAAACTACGCACCAAATCCGTTTAAAAATTGCAGGAACCGAATTGAATATATCAGCAGAAGATATCGACTACTCTAACAAAGCAGACGAGCGTTTGACTTGTGATTATCAAGGAGACGATATGCAAATTGGTTTCAACTCACGTTTCTTAACGGAAATGTTGAATAATTTATCAAGTGATGAAATCCAATTAGAAATGTCGATGCCAAATAGAGCTGGAATTTTAACTCCAGTAGACGGCTTAGACGAAGGCGAAACCGTTACGATGCTAGTAATGCCAGTAATGTTGAGCAACTAATTCAAAAATATTTGATTTTACAGTTTTAACTGAGAATCTTATTACCAACCTTAACTAACTTAAAAACCACTTGGCTTTGGCTTTAGTGGTTTTTTAATTTTTAGAATAAATTTAAACGCAAAGAACACAAAGCTTTTTCGCAAAGAACGCAAAGAAAAACTTAGTGTAACTTCGTGCTAAACTTTGCGGGACTTTGTGTAACTAAAAAAACTTTCAACTTCTAACTTCTAACTTCTGACTTTGAATTATCTTTGTAAACTAAATTTAGAACATGATTCCACAAGAAACCATAGTTGCATTAGCTACACCGTCTGGAGCGGGTGCGATTGCTATTATTCGATTATCTGGTAAAGATGCTATTAAGATAGCCGCTGACGTATTTCAATCGGTTTCAGGGAAAGATATTACGAAACAGAAAACTCATACGATTCATTTGGGACATATTGTGGATAATGGAAAAGTGTACGACCAAGTGTTACTTTCGATTTTCAAAGGTCCGAATTCGTACACAGGGGAAAACGTGATTGAAATTTCGTGTCATGGTTCTACTTTTATTCAACAACAAATCATCCAATTATTACTTCGTAGAGGCGCTAAAATGGCTCAGGCAGGTGAATTTACCTTACGTGCTTTTTTAAACGGGAAATTAGACTTATCGCAAGCCGAAGCTGTGGCTGATTTAATTGCTTCGGATAATGAAGCATCGCACCAAATTGCGATGCAACAAATGCGTGGCGGTTTCAGCAATGAGATTGCCAAACTACGTGAAGAATTATTGAATTTTGCTTCATTAATCGAATTGGAGTTAGACTTTGCCGAAGAAGATGTGGAATTTGCCGATAGAACCCAATTTCATGAATTATTAGAGCGCATTGAATTCGTTTTAAAACGTTTGATTGATTCGTTTGCCGTTGGAAATGTTATTAAAAACGGTATTCCAGTTGCGATTGTGGGCGAACCAAATGTTGGGAAATCGACTTTATTAAATGCTTTATTGAATGAAGAACGTGCCATTGTTTCTGACATTGCGGGAACAACTCGTGATACGATTGAAGATGAATTGGTTATCAACGGCATTGGTTTTCGATTTATTGATACGGCAGGAATTCGTGAAACGAAAGATGTAGTGGAAAGCATCGGGATTCAGAAGACATTTGAGAAGATTGAGCAAGCGCAAGTAGTGATTTATTTGTTTGAAAGTTCGAAGTTTCAAGTTTCAGGTTCGCAATACATTACCGAAATTGAAAAAATAAAAAATAAATACCCATTAAAACAACTTATAGTTGTAGTCAATAAAATCGATTTAATTTCGGAGTCAGAAGTGAATCAAATTCGCCAACAATTAAAAGAATTGAATGTTAAATTGGCAACTATTTCAGCTAAAGAAAAATCAGGTATCGATACATTAAAAGAAGAATTACTTTCTTTAGTAAATACTGGCGCACTAAGAAACAATGAAACAATCGTAACCAACACGCGTCATTACGACTCTTTATTAAAAGCTTTAGAAGAGGTCCAAAAAGTGAAATGGGGATTAGACTCAGGACTTTCTTCTGATTTGATGGCGATTGATATTCGCTCTGCGTTGCATTACTTTGGTGAGATTACAGGCGAAGTTACAAATGACGAGTTGCTTGGAAATATTTTTGCGAATTTCTGTATCGGAAAGTAATGTATTTAGAACTTTCACTTCACACCACTCATTTTAATCTGCAAATGATTCAATAAAACTTGGTACTTGCTAATTTCTCTCAAAACCACTTCGTCTTCTGTACCATCAATCATTTCATCTAAAACATCGCTAACTTGAACTAATTGAAGACTAGCTTCTGAAAAATTCTTAATCGCCATATGATCGATGATAGATTGAATGTCTTTTTTAATTGCGTCAAATTGATTTTCCATAGTTCTTTAATAAAACGTTTTTTTAATCGTTGGTAAAGGGATATTGGTAGTGATTAAATTATGAATAATTTCGTTTCTTACCATTTCTAAATCAGAAACATCCAAATATTTCGCCCATGTATTCGATTCTAAAATTTCTTTTACTTGCCGGATGACTTTTGCCGTTTCGGAAGCATTTCGTAAAACAGCTTTTCCATCAAAATTAGGATTATTCTTGTGTTGGAAAGTTGCTTCTTTAGTTTCGAAATTCACTTCTATATAAAATAGATTTTCAGTTTCATTATTCGGATAGAAATCCGTCCATTTGGCAAAACCAATGCGATGCTGACTATTATTGATTTTTGAACTTGAATTTGTCCTTGAATTTGAAATCAAACGCCATCTGCAATTTGCAGCTCTTCCCCAATGATTCGAAATACGATAAACACCTTGCTCCGTAAAACAATACCCACTTCCCGATTTACTTTTGTAATGCCACTCGATATTTGAAATCGTAGTCGCATCGACTTCGGCAAACTCACAAAAAGTGTGTTTATGAAAATTGTTTTTATTGTATTTTTTTTGAGTCATAAAGTGTCTATTCGATTTCTTTGTAACAAAAGTAACATTTGATTTTTAAAGAATCGTTGTATCTTTACAAAAAAGGAGTACGAATGAGAGACATTTTAGAACAAGCTTACGGTTATATTTTTGAAGAAGCTTTATTAGATGAAATCGCAAAAGTAGCGGTTTATAAGGAATTTAAAGCCGATGATTACCTAATTGAGATTGGGGATTACATCAAAACGATGCCACTTTTATTGACTGGCGCGATAAAAATATTACGAGAAGATGAAAATGGTGATGAATTGTTACTCTATTTCCTAGAACGTGGCGATACGTGTGCCATGACTTTAACGTGTTGCATGGGACAATCGAAAAGTCGCATTCGAGCTATTGCCGAAACGGATGGCGCCATGTTAATGATTCCTGTAGAAAAAATGGAAGAATGGTTGACCAAATACAAAACGTGGCGAAACTTCGTTTTTGACAGCTATAATGTGCGTTTAAACGAAATGTTAGAAGCGATTGACACCTTGGCTTTCATGAATTTAGACGAACGTTTGTACAAATATTTAACGGATAAAGCAAAAGTTATTGGCGATACCGAAATCAAAAATACGCATCAAGAAATCGCTTACGAAATGCATACATCGAGAGTTGTAATTTCACGTTTGTTGAAAGCGTTAGAATTACAAGGCAAAATCAAATTACACCGAAATAAAATCGAAATCCTTCAATTCTAATGGAGATTTTAGGCTATATTGGTGCTTTGTTCATCGGATTAGTATTAGGACTAACAGGCGGTGGTGGCTCTATTTTAACCGTTCCGATTTTAGTGTATTTAATGAGCATAAATCCCGTTACAGCAACCGCTTATTCGTTGTTTATTGTTGGAACGACATCTACTTTTGGCGCGATTCAAAACTACCGAAAAAACTTAGTTGACATTAAAAACGGATTCATCTTTGCCATTCCGTCTTTCATAGCAGTTTACTTAACCCGAAAAATTATTGTTCAGAGAATTCCTGAAATAATTATAGAATCACCTATTCTCATCACAAAAGAAACATTCTTGATGTTGTTTTTCGCTGTGATTATGGTATTTGGAGCACTTTCAGTTTTAAAAAAGAAAAGTCAAAACACCAATAGCAAAGAAAAAAGGAATCTTATTCTTATCGGAATTCAAACCTTTACCATTGGAATCATCATTGGATTAGTTGGAGCCGGTGGCGGATTTTTAATTATTCCATCATTGATTTTATTTGCCAAATTACCGATGCGAAAAGCCGTTGGCACTTCCTTATTCATTATCGCCATGAACTCATTGGTAGGATTTATGGATGATGTGCAGAATTTAGAAATCGATTGGCTGTTTTTGTTAACGTTTTCGGCTATTTCGGTAGCGGGAATATTTTTAGGAATGTACCTCACAAAATACACGAATGAAAGCCAATTGAAGAAGATTTTTGCTTACTTTGTATTGGTAATGGCTGCCATTATCTTGTTAAAAGAAATGTAAATGTAACTTTGAGTACAGAAGAAGTAAAATTTAGAATGTAAATTTGCAAAAAAATAAGATATTATGAAAATTGAACAAATATATACTGGATGCATTGCTCACGCAGCGTATTACATTGAAAGCAATGGAGAAGCAGCCATTGTTGATCCATTGAGAGAAGTACAACCTTATATCGAAAAAGCCAATAAAGACAACGCTAAAATCAAATACATTTTCGAAACGCATTTCCATGCTGATTTCGTTTCAGGACATTTAGATTTGGCTAAGAAAACAGGAGCTTCAATTGTTTATGGTCCCACTGCAAAACCTAATTTTGAATGCATTGTTGCCACTGACGGACAAGAGTTTAAAGTGGGTGAAGTTACGATTAAAGCCATTCACACACCAGGTCACACTTTAGAAAGTACATGTTATTTGGTTACTGATGGAACTGGAAAACAACACGGAATTATTACGGGAGATACATTATTTATTGGTGATGTTGGTCGTCCTGATTTAGCACAAGAATTGGTAGAAGATTTAACCCAAGAAATATTAGCGGGTCATTTATTTGATTCGTTGCGCAATAAAATTATGCCATTGAGTGATGATTTAATTGTATATCCAAATCACGGTGCTGGAAGTGCTTGTGGAAAAAATATGAGTAAAGAAACCACCGATACTTTAGGTAATCAAAAGAAAGTCAATTACGCTTTAAGAGCCGATATGACGAAAGAGGAATTCATCAAAGAATTATTAGATGGATTAACGCCTCCACCAGCTTATTTCCCACAAAATGTATTGATGAACATTCAAGGGTATGAAAGTTTGGATGCCGTAATGTCAAAAGCAGAAACGCCTTTACATCCAAAAGAATTTGAAGCCGTTGCAAATCAAACAGATGCTTTAATTTTAGATGTTCGAAACGAGAATGATTTCGTAAAAGAACATTTACCAGGTTCTATTTTCATTGGATTACATGGGCAATTTGCTCCATGGGTTGGCGCATTAATTAGAGATACCAAACAACCTATTTTATTAATTACACCAGAAGGGAAAGAAGTAGAAACCATCACAAGATTATCTCGTGTAGGATTTGATAATACTTTAGGCTTCTTATTAGGAGGCATAGAAGCATGGAAAGCTGCAGGTTACGAAACAGATAGCATTGAATCGATTTCACCAGAAGTTTTTGCAGCACAATACCAAACATCTCCAGTTATCGACTCAAGAAAACCAGGAGAATTTACAGCCGAACACGTTGTAAATGCTAAAAACATCCCATTAGATTACGTTAACGAGCAATTAGCCGAAGTTCCAAAAGATGAAAAATTCTTCATCCATTGCGCGGGAGGTTATCGTTCGGTAATTATGTCGTCAATCTTAAAAGCAAGAGGTTACCACAACATGATTAACGTAGAAAAAGGAATGGCAGGCATCAGAATGACCGATGTCCCTTTAACGGCTTACGTTTGCCCTAGTACGCTGAAATAAAATAGTTTAAAATATCTTATCCGACTTCACAAGAGTCGGATTTTTTTATGGGCGTTCCCCAAGGGTCTGGCTATCCGCACTCGCTTTAATTGGTTGCCTGAGGTTCTCGAAAGCAAACAATTAAGAGCTCAAACAACTGCTACTATCCCTAACGCAGAATTGGTTTTCAGTTGAAATTCATTGGAAAATTATTCTAAATTTGTTTTATAGTTCATTGTGGTCACGGATTTTAAATCCGCGATATCGGAGGATATATTGTTTTACTATGAAAAATGGTGTAGTATTTAAAAGAGAATTGTATTCAACATATATAAAAAGAAAAAAATGAGAAAAAATCTAGCATTTGCTTTCTTCGTGATTTGTTTATTTTCTTGTAATGAGCGATTAGAAGAAAATAGAAAAGAAATTAAGCAAAATAATCTTTCGGGAATAAGTACACATGATGTTTATTTTGAAAAATTTTTAAATATTGTAGAAATGGATAGCTTAAAAGGTAAAATTAGAAGAGAAGGTGATACAATAGCTTTTCAGAAATTAAAAGAAATTTATTATAATAGTGGATATGAAAATGAATTTTTTTATTATTCAATGTTTATGGCTAATACTTATGAATATAGTTATGCGTTTTATACAAGTTATTCTATATTGATGACAGATAATATAACTGAAAAAAATAAGGTTAATAATATATATGCTAATTATTATCTTCTTAAATCTTATGAGCTCGGTTATAAAGATGCTTTAAGTACAATTGAAGAAAGATTTGGAAAATCTGCAAAAATTACCAGCTCTAAAGATTATCTTAAAAATAACTATGAAATTTTGTTTGGAATGAATAATAGATAGTTTAGATAATATTTCAAATCTAACCTTCCGCTAGCGCGAGCGTCCCGCTCGTGCTCACAAAACAAACGAAATCCACGAGCGAGACGCTCGCGTTAGCCTTTCATGAAGTATAAAAACAACAAAACCACCATTATGAGGTGGTTTTTTAGTCTCGTAGAGACGCTATATTGGTAACAAAAAAGCCCTATCATTACTGATAGGGCTTTTCAAAAGAAAGGCGGCGACATA
>NZ_DITB01000123.1:204-11036 GCF_002422095.1 Flavobacterium sp. UBA6195 | reverse complement strand
TTTTATTGTATAAATCTTGTAATCCATTGTTTGGATTGATATCTAATGATTTGAATAAATCAGCATATTTTGTATACACATCAGCAAAGAACGTTTCAACGATAGCTCCAAAAATAATTGGATCCGAAACCTTCATCATCGTTGCTTTTAAATGTGCAGAAAGCATTACGTTTTTCGCTTTAGCATCAGTAATAGTTGCTTTAGTGAATTCTTTTAAAGCATTTAAGTTCATAACCGAACTATCAATAACTTCACCAGCTTTTAAATTTGAGAAATCTTTTAAAACCGTAGTTGCTCCATTATCTGAATTGAAAACGATTCTGAATTTTCCTTCTTTTTCAACTGTAGTAGAGTTTTCTGTTCCGTAGAAATCACCAGAATTCATATGAGCTACTTCAGTTTTGCTATCTGAAGCCCAAGTTCCCATTCTGTGCGGATTCGCTTTTGCGTAGTTTTTAACTGCTTTTGGTGCTCTTCTGTCTGAGTTTCCTTCACGTAAAACTGGATTTACAGCCGAACCTAAAACTTTAGCGTATTTTGCTTTGATTTCTTTTTCAGTATCGTTTTGTGGCTCTTCTGGGTAGTTTGGAATATTGAAACCTTGTGATTGTAATTCTGCAATAGCTTCTTTTAATTGAATTACTGAAGCTGAAATGTTTGGTAATTTTATAATGTTAGCTTCTGGGGTGTTAGCTAGTTGCCCTAATTCGGTAAGCGCGTCACCTACTTTTTGATCTTCTTTTAAGAATTCTGGAAAGTTAGCTAAAATTCTTCCCGCTAAAGAAATATCTCTCGTTTCGATAGCGATATTAGCAGGTTTTGTAAAGGCTTTTACAATAGGTAAAAACGAATGTGTTGCCAACATAGGCGCTTCATCCGTAATGGTATACATTATTTTAGACTGATTAGACATGGATGTTATGTGTTTGTTTGAATATAATTTGTAAAATCTGCCAAATATAGGAAATTTGAAAGAAATAATGGGGCGATTTTGCTTAAATCTTGAATAAAATTCAATAAAAAAAGCCACAACATTGTTGCGGCTTTTTATACTTGAGAAAGTACAAATTAGTTTTTGTATCTTCTTTCTTTGATTTTTGCTTTTTTACCAGTAAGATCTCTAAAGTAGAAGATACGAGCTCTACGTACTTTACCTCTTTGGTTCACTTCAATTTTTTGTAAAGCTGGCATGTTTACTGGGAAGATACGCTCAACACCAATAGCACCTGACATTTTACGAATTGTAAAAGTTTCAGTAGCTCCTGCGCCTCTTCTTTGGATTACAACTCCTTTGAAGAACTGAGTTCTAGTTTTTTCACCCTCTTTAATTTCGTAGTACACAGTGATTGTATCACCCGCACCAAACTCAGGAAAATCTTTTTTTGCAACTAATTCGTTATTTACGAAATCAACTAAATTTGACATAGTTTTAATTATAAATGTTTGATTCAAAGCAACATACACGTCTATCGCCAGAGGTTGGTTCAAAGTGGGTGCAAATTTATGAAATAATTTTAATAATTAACAATTAATAATTGATAATTTTCTTTCAAATGTCAATTTTACTCTTCCAGCAAATCAGGGCGTCTGTTTTTGGTATGTTCATACGCCATTTCTTCTCTCCATTTTTCAATTTTTCCGAAGTTGCCACTCAACAATACTTCAGGAACTTTTAATCCTTTGTATTCGGCAGGACGAGTATAAATAGGAGGTGATAACAAATTGTCTTGAAAACTATCCGTCAAAGCCGAAGTTTCATCACTTAAAACACCCGGAATTAATCGGATAATGGCATCACAAAATACGATAGCACCAATTTCGCCACCACTTAATACATAATCACCAATCGAAATTTCACGCGTAATGTGCATATCGCGAACGCGTTGGTCAACACCTTTATAATGTCCGCACAAAATCATGATGTTTTCGTACATCGAAATGGAATTGGCCATTTTTTGATTTAGGGTTTCACCATCAGGCGTCATGTAAATGATTTCGTCGTAGGATCTTTCGCTTTTTAGTTTCGAAATACAATCGTCGATAGGTTGCACCATCATTACCATACCAGCGCCACCACCAAACTGATAATCGTCTACACTTCGTTGTTTATTTGTAGTGTAATCTCTTAAGTTGTGAAAATGGACTTCGACCAATCCTTTCTGAATGGCGCGTTTCATGATGGAAGCCTCAAATGGACTTCGCATTAATTCGGGTAAAACGGTAATAATATCAATTCGCATGCTGCAAAGATAGGAGTTTATTTTTTAGTTGCCGAAAGCGAATACACCATTGGAATTTTGTTTTCCAAGTGCTTGATTCGGAATTTATTTGGTTCAAATTCTTCGGTTTGATTGAAACAATTGTAAGGAGAATAATCGAATTCGTTAAAACAATTAATTACCAATCCATTTTGAATCAAAGCGTTTAAGACTTCTGAAATTGGATGATTCCAAGTGATGGTTTTTGCATTTAGAGGTGCTTCTTTATCAGCGTAAGTTCCAGATTCTTCTTCTAAAATAGGTTCGACATTGAAATAATTATAGAAAACATCTTTAAAATCATTGTCAAACATCCAAACTACTGGGTGAAATTCAGTAAAGACAAATTTTCCATCAGGTTTTAAGAAATGCGAAATTATTTTTGCCCATTTGTCTAAATCGGGAAACCAACCAATTGTGCCATAACTGGTAAAAACAATATCGAATTTTTCGTCTAAATGATTTGGTAAATCATAAATATCACAACAAATGAAAGTCGCGTCTAAATTCAATTTATTGTTGATTTCTTTCGCTTTTTCAATTGCCTTGTCGGATAAATCGATTCCGGTAGCTTTGGCGCCCATTCTGGCTAATGTCATAGTATCTTGACCAAAATGACATTGTAAGTGCAATATTTTTTTGTTTGTAACATCACCAAGTAAATCCAGTTCAATCGAATTTAAGGTTGATTTTCCTTTTAGAAAACCTTCCATGTCATAGAAATCAGAGTTTACATGAACCTCTACTTTATTATTCCAAGTTTGTTTGTTGATATTTAGGTAATCAGTAGCTTCCATTCGAATTGGTATTTGTTTATCAAAACTACCAATTAATTTTGTAATTTTGCACTTTCAAATTTAAAAATAAAAGCATGGAAAACGGAATATACGCTAAATTCAATACTTCAAAAGGTACTATTTTAGCAAAATTAACGCACGATTTAACACCAGGAACGGTTGGAAATTTCGTAGGATTAGCAGAAGGTCAATTAGAAAATTCAGCTCGTCCGATGGGAAAGCCATATTATGACGGATTAAAATTTCACCGTGTAATTCCTGATTTTATGATACAAGGTGGATGTCCACAAGGGCAAGGAACGGGTGGTCCTGGTTACAACTTTGATGATGAGTTTCACCCAACTTTACGTCACGATGGACCTGGAGTTTTATCGATGGCTAATGCTGGACCTGGAACTAATGGTTCTCAATTCTTCATTACACATATAGAAACGGCTTGGTTAGACGGAAAACACACTGTTTTTGGTCACGTTGTTGAAGGACAAGATGTAGTGGATGCTATTGCACAAGGAGATACAATTGATTCATTAGAAATTGTAAGAGTAGGAGAAGAAGCTCAAAAATGGAATGCTATCGAAGCGTTCAGAACATTTGAAGGTTCAAGAGAGAAAAGAATTGCTGAGCAAAAAAAAATGGCAGAGGAAGCTTTGGAAAAATTAGCCGCTGGTTTTCAAAAGACTGAAAGTGGTTTACGTTACCAAATCATCCAAAAAGGAACTGGTAAACAAGCTGAAAAAGGTAAAAAAGTATCAGTTCACTATCAAGGAGCATTAGAAAATGGACAAGTTTTTGATTCTTCATACAAAAGAAAACAACCAATTGACTTCACTTTAGGTGTTGGACAAGTTATCGAAGGTTGGGACGAAGGTATTGCTTTATTGAAAGTGGGAGACAAAGCACGTTTTGTAATTCCATCTTATTTAGGATACGGTTCAAGAGGTGCTGGAGGCGTAATTCCACCAGATGCAACTTTAGTTTTTGATGTGGAATTAATGGATGTGAAATAATTTTCAGGACAGGTCGCGACCTGTCTGTACTTTAATAAGATAGATTTTAAAATTTGAAATCCTAAGACTTTGTCTTGGGATTTTTTGTTTTATGCCTTTGCCAAAGTATTCTTAATATATTAATTTAAATTAATATAAAGTTACTATATAGTTGCTATAAACTTATTATAAAATAGTTATATTTGTTATAAATTATTTTATTATGGCAAAAGTTTCAGGGATAGTTCAGATTGAGGGAACATTAATGGGGATTACTTTTTATAAAAGAAAAGGAGTTTGGGTAGCACGCAAAGCAGGTGGGGGATTTAATGGTAGGGCTATTAAGACAAAAGATTCAATGGTTAGGGTTCGTGAAAATGGTAGCGAGTTTGGTCGTTGTATGAAAAGTGTTCAACTTTTTAAAAAGGCTTTGTTTCCGTTATTGGTTTTGGTAAAAGATACTGATCGTCATGCACGAATTGTTAGTTTATTTACCAAAATTAAGAACAGCGATGTGGTTTCTGAGAGAGGTTCTAGGAGTGTAGCTGTAGGATTACAACAGCTATCGGGTAGGGAGTTGTTGACGAATTATTTGTTGACTAAAGGGAAAGATTTGGCTTCTCTTTTTTCTAAGGGTTTTAAATTTGAATGGAATTCTGGAGTTACTATTTATGATCTTGAATCGAAAAGTTTATTTTTTCCTAAAGGGGCACGTTTTATTGAAATTCAGTTGATGTATGCTAAAATTGATTTTGAGAATCAACAATATGAAATTAGTGATTGTATTAGGAAGATAATTGGGAAGGATTTTCAAGGTGATTTGCTATTGCCTAAGCCTGATTTTAATTTTGAAATGAATGGTGTTTTAGTGGCTTGTGTAAGTATGCGATATATGCAGGAAGTTAATAACGAATTGCATCCATTATTAGAGCAACAACATAGTGTTATTCAGATTTTGGGTGTTTTGTGAGGGCAGATTGTTATTTATTTTTTCTGTGATAAATTGGATTTAATAAATTAAATCAAAGGGGGACAGGTCGCGACCTGTCCGTACGGAAAAAAAAAGTCCCACCGAAGCAGGACTAAAGGTTTTCACCTACGGCATATAGCCTTATTGTGATAAGATTAAAGATTTGAAAGTTTAATCTGTTACAAATATAATAAAAAACTTTTTTAGTTAGTTTACAGATTTCCGTATTTGTAGTAATTTTCTTTTTCTTATATTTATGAATTGATTTTAAAGCAGATAGTTATGGCGAGAATATTAGGATTAGATTTAGGGACAAACTCGATTGGGTGGGCATTGATTGATGATGCTCAAAATAAAATTTTAGGTATTGGGAGTAGAATATTTCCAATGGGTGTTGAAAATTTAGGTGAGGGAGAAGGAAGAGAAATGTCTAAAAATGCTGGAAGAACTGGAGCAAGAGGTGTTCGTCGTCAATTTTTTAGACGACGTTTGAGAAAGAAAATTTTGTTAAAAGCACTTTCAGAAAATAAAATGTGTCCGATGGTTGTTGCGGATTTTGAAGATTGGAAAAAAACTAAAGAGTTTCCATCAGACAAACTAGCGAATTGGTTTGCTTTAAATCCTTATGAATTACGTCAGAAAGCATTAAATGAAAAATTATCTTTAGAAGAAATAGGTAGAATTTTTTATCACTTAATTCAAAGACGCGGGTTTTTAAGTAATAGTAGAAAAGGAGGAACAGATGATGGAGCTATTTTTAAAGGAAATCCAAAAGAAGGTAAAATTGGAATTACTGAAACGCAAGAAAGTATTCAAGGTAAAACACTTGGCTCTTATTTATTTGAAATTTATCCCAAAGAAAATCAACCTTTTCAAGATGGTTTGGAACGAATTCGAAACCGATATACAACCCGAAAAATGTATGTAGATGAGTTTGAATTGATTTGGAATAAACAATCACAGTTTCATTCTCAACTTACTAACGAATTAAAAACCTTATTTGGTGGAAGAAAATTGGACGGTTACAAAGAAGACGGGATATTATTTCATCAACGTCCATTACGTTCGCAAAAACATTTGGTTGGAAATTGTTCTTTTGAACCTAACAAAACGAAATGTCCAATTAGCGCCATTCCATTTGAGCAATTTAGAGTTTGGCAATGGGTGAATACCGTGGAATATAATGGAAAGAAAATTTCTCAAGAAGAAAAAGAAAAGATAGTTGAGTTTTTATATGCTAATGAAAAACCTGATTTTAAGAAAATTAGAAAAGCTATTGGTAAAGAAAGTGCAGAATTCAAATTCAATTATAAAGATGACGATAAGATTGTTGGGACTCACACAATTTCTAACTTATCCAATAAAAAATATTTTGGTAAAAAATGGTTTGAGTTTTCTGAGAAGGAGCAAGAAGATATTTGGCATGTGCTGTATTTCTTCGACAGTAAATCGAATCTAAAAGAATATGCTATTAAAAATTGGAATTTTACTGAAGAACAAGCAGAATCTATTGCAAAATTCAATCTTAAAGATGGTTATTCTAGTTTGAGTAGAAAAGCGATTTCAAATATTTTACCATTTTTAAAATTAGGTTTTACCTATGACGTTGCGGTTGTACTTGGTGGAATTAAAAATGTTTTTGGTTCTGATTGGGAAAAATTATCAGACGAAAAAAGAAATTTCTTTTATGATAATGTTTACGAAATTATTCGCTCTAAAAATAAAGGTGGTTTTATAGATATTATAAAAGATATTCTTCGAAATGATTATAACATTTCAGACCATCAATTGCGAAAATTATACCATCATTCTGCAGCTATTGAAGTTTCTGAACTATTAGAAAAATTGCCTTTAGGAAGTGAAGCTGATAAGGAAATTCAACAAATTAAAAACCCAATCGTAATCACAGCCTTGTTTGAGTTGCGAAAATTAGTCAATGAATTGATTGATGAACACGGTAAAATAGATGAAATAAAAGTAGAGATGGCTCGTGATTTAAAAGTTTCAAAATCAGAACGCTACAAAACACGAAGAAACCAACAACGTTTAGAACGTGAAAACGATAGAGTAAAAGCCGAAGTATTAAAATACACAAATTTATCGCACGATAACATTTTAAAATTCAAACTTTGGGAAGAATGTAAACGAACTTGTCCTTATACAGGTTTATCAATTCCTATCAATGAATTGTTTACCAACAAATGGCAAATAGAACACATTCATCCGTGGAGTAAATCGTTAAATGATAGTTTTTCTAACAAAACCTTGTGTTTAGGAACAGAAAATATAAAAAAAGGAAACAAAACACCTTTTGAATTTTACGGAAGTGACGAAGCCAATTGGTCAGCCATTAAAGAGCGTGCCTTGAAATTATTTTCTGATACTAAAGAATATCCAAATGCCTATCAAAAATTCAAACGATTTGTACAACAAAAATTTGATGATGATTTTTCTTCTCGACAATTAAACGATACCCGTTATATCAGTAAAGAAGCAAAAAATTATTTATCAAAAGTGTGTAAAAATGTGATGGTTTCTCCTGGACAAGCCACTTCAAATTTGCGACAAAAATGGGGATTGAACCATATTTTGAATGACGAAAATGCTAAAATACGTGAAGATCATCGTCATCATGCTATTGATGCCTTGGTTATGGCCTATACCAAACTTTCGTATGTGCAAGAATTATCAAAATGGAACCGATACAACCGAACGTATGATTTAAAACAATTTCCATTACCTTGGGAAACCTTTAATTATGACGCCGAAAAAGCTGTAGAAAAAATATTGATTTCGCATAAAAAAGTTTCAAACGATATAACCATTCGCTATAAAACCGTTGAAAAAAATGGTAAAAAACACACCAATAAAGGCGTAGCTGCTCGTGGGCAATTGCATAAAGAAACGGTATTTGGAAAACGAACTTTTAATGGAGAAGAAGCTTTTCACGTTAGAAAACCTATTGAAAGTTTAGAAACTGCCAAACAAATAGATAAAGTGGTTGATGAAACCACAAGATTATTAATTTTAAAAAGAGTAAATGAATTAGGTGGTTTTGTGAAAGATAAAGTGCCAGCCAATACTTTTTTTGTTGCAGATGAAAACGGAGTTAAGCAACCACAAATTTTCTTACCTAATAAAAATAGAGCTCCAGTTCCAATTTTAAAAGTAAGAATAAAAGAAAATATTGGTGGAGCAGAAAAACTCAAAGACAAGTTAAATCAATGGGTAAACCCAAGAAATAATCATCACGTATTAATTTACAAAGATGAAAAAGGAAACCTAAAAGAAGAAGTAGTTGCTTTTTGGACAGTGGTAGAACGAAAAAGAACAGGACAATCTGCTTATCAATTACCAATAGATGGAAAAGAAATTGTAACCACATTACATATCAACGATATGTTTTTATTAGGATTAAACGAAGATGAAATCAATTGGGAAAACCCTGATTATGAAATTTTAAAAGAGCACTTGTATAGAGTTCAGAAATTTACATCGGGTGATTATTATCTTAGAAAAGCACTCACATCATCAATACAAAATCCTGAAGAAAAACAACAAATTAATAGTTTTGGTTTTGGTAAAAATGGATGGTCTACACATAATCCAATAAAAGTGAAAATTACAGTTTCAGGAAAAATCCAAAAGTTGTAGAATAATTTTATTTGGTGTATATTTACACCACTTAATAAAAATATTATGGCAAGACAAAGTATCACTTTAGCCAATCAAAATGATGAATGGTTAAAAGAACAAGTAGCTAAAGAGGAATTTACTAGCAAGAGCGAAGCGGTAAATTATTTGATTCAAAAAGCAAGAAGACAAGAAGAGTATTTTGATTTTGTTAGAAATAAAATTGAGAAAGCTGAAAAAAGTGGACACAGTACTTTATCTAAAGAGCAACTTTTAGAAAAGATAAAAAGCAAATACAAAAATGAATAGTTATATTCTCACTAAAGATGCTGAAGAAGATTTAGATAGGATTCATGAATTTGGTGTTTATAAATTTGGAATGCAACAAGCGGATAAGTATTATGAGTTGTTGTTTGATAGTTTTGAAAGAATAGCAAAAAATCCTTATATGTTTCCGACAGCTGCACACTTAGATAAAAAGTATAGGTATTGTGTTTGTAAAGCAGATGTTATTTATTACAAAATACTAAATGATAATTTAGTTGAAATTATTACGATAATAGGAAGACAAGATTTTTAATAGTTCATTGACATAAAACTTTCAAATTTTTAAACAGCTCAAACCACAACGGAGTTTCTACGTAGTCACTCAGTTGTGGTTTGATTAAAGATTTGAAAACACGATATTAATAACCCCCAATGGGCGTACAACACTACCGTTGTGGTTTGATTAAAGATTTGAAAACACGATATTTGTAACGGATAAGGGATTTCGTTAGGTACCGTTGTGGTTTGATTAAAGATTTGAAAACACGATATTTTCAGGAATTTGCCGATAAAGTCGGAGTTGTTGTGGTTTGATTAAAGATTTGAAAACACGATATTTACTTTTGAAAGCTTTATCGATGCAGGTTAGTTGTGGTTTGATTAAAGATTTGAAAACACGATATTATTAAAGAATTTGCCGATAAAATAGAAGTAGTTGTGGTTTGATTAAAGATTTGAAAACACGATATTACACGTGAACATACTTTTAATAGAGCATTAGTTGTGGTTTGATTAAAGATTTGAAAACACGATATTATTAACAGTGGTTCTATGATGTCGGAGGACGTTGTGGTTTGATTAAAGATTTGAAAACACGATATTTTGGGTTAAGGGATAGCTCTCTACTTTTTAGTTGTGGTTTGATTAAAGATTTGAAAACACGATATTTAATAATTTGTTGAAATAAACCAACCCCATGTTGTGGTTTGATTAAAGATTTGAAAACACGATATTTCAAAAACTTAGAGGGATTAGAAGTGCTTGTTGTGGTTTGATTAAAGATTTGAAAACACGATATTTATAAACATGGTTTTATAAATTTAGGAGTTGTTGTGGTTTGATTAAAGATTTGAAAACACGATATTGAAAATCACTATGTAAGCACACATAGCTTGTTGTGGTTTGATTAAAGATTTGAAAACACGATATTATATAGTTATTCCAGTTCTTGATTGTATCAGTTGTGGTTTGATTAAAGATTTGAAAACACGATATTAAGTTGATAAGATTTCCACCTTTTCCTGATGTTGTGGTTTGATTAAAGATTTGAAAACACGATATTTTAGAATTTATAATCAACAAAAAACGTCATGTTGTGGTTTGATTAAAGATTTGAAAACACGATATTCAGCCGTTGGAGTTCTTTAACAGATGCACAGTTGTGGTTTGATTAAAGATTTGAAAACACGATATTATATTGTTTACAGCGGAGACTTGACGGGCAGTTGTGGTTTGATTAAAGATTTGAAAACACGATATTTTTAATAGTAACTTTAATCGGTTTGTTTAAGTTGTGGTTTGATTAAAGATTTGAAAACACGATATTGCAAAGCAAATACACCCAACGGCTGAAATAGTTGTGGTTTGATTAAAGATTTGAAAACACGATATTTACTTGTAGCAACTTTAGTAGGGTTATTTAGTTGTGGTTTGATTAAAGATTTGAAAACACGATATTGAACCCAATTCAGCACTAAACTAATGAGGAGTTGTGGTTTGATTAAAGATTTGAAAACACGATATTACAAATATTTTTTAAAATCACTCAATTACAGTTGTGGTTTGATTAAAGATTTGAAAACACGATATTAAAATCAAACATCACTATTATGACAAAATTGTTGTGGTTTGATTAAAGATT
>NZ_DITB01000123.1:0-141 GCF_002422095.1 Flavobacterium sp. UBA6195 | reverse complement strand
ACAGGTCGCGACCTGTCCGTACGGGGGAAATTAGATTAGATTTTTTAAATTAGAATTTTATTTCTATTTTTGAATTTATATAAGCCATTTTAATAGTATAAGCCATGAAAAATCGCAAAAGAAATCGAATGAAAGGATTCG
>NZ_DITB01000010.1 GCF_002422095.1 Flavobacterium sp. UBA6195 | reverse complement strand
ATGCCATCGGTAGTCAACAAAAGTAAACCTTCAGAATCTTCGTCTAAACGACCAATTGCCATAGTGTTTTCGGGAAAATCGTATAATTCGCCCAACAACTTTTTCTTGCGTTTTAATTGGTAAATAAATTGCGACAAATATCCGTAAGGCTTATGAATAAGGAAATGACGATGCATATTAATTGTTTGATGCAAAAATACATTTTTAAAATTTGACGTATCAATTTATTCCGTATTTTTACATTTTACAATTTATTTTATGCCAGAATCCATGCTTATCATAGTTACTTTTATTGTAGCGCTCGCCGTTGGAATGTTCATCGGGAAATTACTTTTTACCGCCAAATCACAATCCGAAAAATCAGGTTTAGAAGAACGAATTAACGGACTTCTAGGTCAAATCGAACAATTGAAAATCCAATTTCAAACCGAAAGAAATCAGTTTGAAAAATCGTTTTCCCAACTTTTATCTGAAAAAGAAAATCTTCAAAAAGAAAAAGAATCGTTAGCTATTCATTTGGCTAAAAAAGAAAATGATTTTGACAATCTTTTAGAACGTAATAAAGAACAAAAGCTAGAAGTAGAACAACTTCAAGAGAAATTCACTAAAGAATTTGAGAATCTAGCTAATAAAATTCTAGAAGAGAAAACCGTAAAATTCACCGAGCAAAATAAGGAGAATTTGAAAAATATTTTGTCGCCTTTACAAGACAAAATCCAACTTTTCGAAAAGAAAGTCGAAGATACGCATAAAGAAAGCATTGATTATCATGCCGCGTTACGCCAACAAATTTTGGGACTTCGCGAAATGAACGAACAAATGAGTAAGGAAACCATCAATTTAACCAAAGCGTTAAAAGGCGATAGCAAAATGCAAGGAAATTGGGGTGAATTGGTGTTAGAACGCGTGTTAGAAAAATCGGGATTAGAGAAAGACAGAGAATATTTCGTGCAACAAAGTCACGTTACAGAAGACGGTAATCGAGTATTTCCTGATGTGATTATCAATCTTCCTGATGGCAAGAAAATGATTATCGATTCAAAAGTAACATTAACCGCTTACGAACGTTACATCAACGAAGAAGATTCCGAAGTAAAAAATCAACATTTAAAAGAGCATATCGTTTCAATTAATCGACATGTGGAGCAATTGAGTAGTAAAAACTATCACGATTTGTACCATATGGAAAGTCCAGATTTTGTGTTGCTCTTTATTCCTATTGAATCCGCTTTTGCAGTAGCATTAAATCAAGATACTAGCTTGTACAACAAAGCTTTCGAGAAAAACATTGTGATTGTAACACCTTCTACTCTTTTGGCTACTTTACGTACAATTGACAGCATGTGGACGAATCAAAAACAACAAGAAAATGCGATTGAAATAGCACGTCAGGCTGGAGCTTTATATGATAAATTTGAAGGTTTCGTTTCCGATTTGATTAAAATTGGAAAGAAAATGGATGAAGCCAAAGCCGAATATGGAAACGCTATGAATAAGTTAATTGACGGTAAAGGAAACTTAATTACTAGCGTTGAAAAATTGAAAAAAATGGGTGCAAAAGCTAAAAAAGCACTTCCAGAAGCCGTGTTAAAAAGAGCCAATGTGGATACTGAACCTACTGAAGAAATCGAATAAATATGACTATAGCCAATACTGTTGAAGCTTCAAAAATAACCTTGAGTGAATTGATGTTACCTTCCCACTCTAATTTTAGTGGAAAAATTCATGGTGGTTATTTATTAAAATTGATGGATCAAATCGCTTTTGCTTGTGCTTCTAAGTATTCTGGTTGCTATTGTGTTACCGCTTCTGTGGATACGGTTGATTTTTTAAATCCTGTAGATGTGGGTGAATTGGTGACTTTAAAAGCATCCGTAAACTACGTTGGGAAAACTTCGATGGTGGTAGGAATTCGAGTAACATCGGAACACATTCAAACTGGTGTAAAAAAGCATTGTAATTCGAGTTATTTTACGATGGTAGCGAAAGATGAAAACGGGCAAAATGTTCAAGTTCCCAAACTTATTTTATCCAATTTAGAAGAAGTTCGCCGCTTTTACGATAGTATAAACCGTATCGAAAACAAAAAAAGAATTAGAGAAATTGAAACTAATTTCGATTACAAATCAAAAGAAGCAATAGATAATTTAAAAGAATATAATGTTGTAATTTCTGATAATTTATTTTAAAAATTTATTTACAAAATAAATTGTATTTTAAAAAAAAAGTTATATTTGTTTCAAACAAATCAAACAAAATTTAACTTAATGATAAAAAAATACTCAATTTACGCTTTTATTATTAGTATTTCCATCCTTATTTATGCTTGCTCAGAAGATAATGATGACAACTATGAACCGGTTTCGCCTGTAACTGTTGACTTAACACAAGTTCCTTATCCAAAACTATCTGATTACAAATTCTTTGAGGGTGAAATTAAAAATCAAATACCTTCACTTGACGTTATTCCTTATGAACCAGCCAGTATTCTTTTCAGTGATTATGCACATAAAAAAAGATTTGTTTGGATGCCAAAAGGAACTCAAGGTACTTATCAAGGAGATGATCAAATAATTAATTTACCTGAAGGTGCTGCAATAATTAAAACATTTTATTATGACAACGTATTACCTTCAAATACAAGGAAAATAATCGAAACAAGGATCATGATTAAAAAATCTACTGGTTGGATTTTTGCTGAATATGTTTGGAATGATGAACAAACAGAAGCCTACTTGGATTTAGCTGGAAGTTATCAAGATATAAATTGGATTGATGAGAATAATGTAACTAAGTCGGTAAATTACAGAGTCCCATCTGAAGTTCAATGTATTGTTTGTCATAAAGAAAAAGAAGTAATAAACAATCAAGAAGTAACTGTTTA
>NZ_DITB01000095.1:2397-14845 GCF_002422095.1 Flavobacterium sp. UBA6195 | reverse complement strand
ATTCTTTTTATTAACTTTATAGTATTAAACTAATAAATTAATTATGAACTCAATATTTGAATTGATAGATAAAGAATCTATTACACATTTGAATTTTCCTCAAATTGATGTACTCAAAGACAAGGAAGAAATGATTGCTAGGATAAATGATTTGGATAGAGCGCTTTCACTTGGAAATTTAGAACACTTAAAAATTAAAATTTATTTTGAAGATGATACTTCTAAAAAAGTGGTTGAAACAACTATTTGGGGAGTTACTGAGGAACGAGTAATATTAAAGCAAGGAGTTGTAATTCCAGTAAAAAGAATACATAAAATTATTTAATTTAAAATCTGACTATATATGAAAAAAATCGCTCTTTTGGGTCTATCCCTATTATTTACATTGGGTTCTGTAGCACAAGAATCTAAAACAATTAAAGAAGCTAAAAAAGCTTCAATAGAAAAAATTGAAAAGAATAAAAAAGAAGCTGAAAAGAAAAAGAAAGAATTAGAAGAAAAAGTAACTAAAGTAAAAAAAGATTCTAAATCAAAAGTGGATGAAACTTCTGCAAAAGGAAAAGCTACAGCATCAACTTCAAAAGCTAAAGCTATTGCAAAGCAAGAAGAAGCTAAAGCAAAAGTTGATGCAAAAAAAACAGACACTAAGGCTAAAGTAGAAACAAAAAAAGCGGAAGCTAAAACTAAAGTGAAGAAGACTGAAGCTGAAGAAAAAGAAGACTTGAAAGAAACCGCAATTTCTAGAGCAGCAGAGAAAAAGGTTACGGATAAAGTAACTGGAAAATACAAAGGAAAAAAAGTATTTACAGGACCAAGAGGTGGTAAATATTATATCAATAAAAACGGAAATAAAACCTATATCGACTAAATTGAAAATCCCGAGAAATCGGGATTTTTTTATATTTTTATTTTGATAGTTCTAGAAAAAAATTCTTGTGGGTGTAATAAATTAATCCCTTCTTTTTCAAAAATATTTCCATTATGATTTACGTTGTCTGCTAAACCACACCAAGGTTCTATACACAAAAATGGAGCGTTAGGTTTGGTCCAAACTCCTAAATAGGGAAATCCTTCAAACTGAACAGAAAGAACGGGTTCCTTCTTTTTTAAAAGTGTCAGTTCGTTTGATTCTAAATGCTTAAAAACTAAAGCGTCTTTTTCAAAAAGAGTGTAATTCAAATCAATTATCCCGTTTTCTGATTGTATTTTTTTGGATATTGTATTAAATTGTTCGTTATCCAATTCATACGATATAAATTCTTCAGTTTGGTTAAATTTCAAAGAATAATCAGAAAATGAATTTTCAATTGCAAAAGCAGGATGCGCTCCAATAGAAAAAGGCATAGTTGCTTCTGATTTGTTTTCAACGGAATACTTTATTTTTAATTCGTTTTCGTCTAATTCATATTCCAATCGTAATTCAAACTCAAACGGATAATTTTTAAAAGTTTCGGAATTACTTTCCAATACAAAAACAACGGAACTTTCGGTTTGATTTACAATTTGAAATTCGAAATTTCTAGCAAAACCATGTCGTGGTAATTCATAGGTTTTATTGTCAATGCTGTAAGTGTCATTTTTTAATCGCCCTACAATAGGAAACAATATCGGAGACGTTTTGTTCCAATACGTTTCATCAACTGACCAAATGTAATTTTTGGAATCTTTTTCTAATCGAATTAATTCGGCACCAAGAGCATTAATTGATGCCGAAATTATACTATTTGAAATCGTAACTATCATAATTAATTTTCTGCAATTCCTCTCCAGTTTCTAATGACTTTCGATAAAATGAATAAAAAGATTATGGATAAAATAAAGTTTAAAGAAACCATTTCTACCACATGATCTTTTAACCATTCATAAAATGGAGATTCATAGTATTTATACTCGTCAAGTCTATAATAATCAGGTTTATTTGCTTCCATAGTCAAAAAGTAAACAATTGGAATAATGGTACTAAAAGACCATAAAGCCAAGTTGAGCGCTATTCGACTTAATTGTAAGCTTTTCTTGTTGAAAAAGATTAGGAAGAAATAGAATAATATACCTAAAATAGTAGTTAAAATTAAATAAAAATACATAGTTGAAGAACCTGCAATTGCAGTAAAAATTCCGTAAATTACATTGATAACTCCTGTAACAACAACCGCAATTAACCAACTCTTTCCAGATGTTACACGGAATGAGAATATTAAAATTGATAATCCAAATGCTCCATATAGGAATGAAAGTATCATTTCAATTTCAATGAATGCATCTGTGTGAGCATCGGCTACAATATCATATTTGTCTTTTAAAATGTCTTGTTGAACAAAATATTTAGAATATTTATTTTCACCGTAAGGTACTGCTACGGCTGTTTCGTAATCATTGTATTGATATGAGTTTTCTGTTTCGAATTCTTTTAAGTAAGGTTGTATGTATAGAAATTCATTGAAATCGGGTGCTTTGTAAGTGATTTCAAACCATTTGGTTGCATTCAAATTAGTTGCTAAATTATGTTCGCGTATTAAACTCATATAATCGGCCATTAATTTTTTTATTTCTCCTTCATTATTGTTCTGCAACCAATTGTTTACTTGAATTTTATTTAGTGAATCTTGTTCTCTTGAAATAACAGAAAATTCAAACGTATTTCTATTTAATAAAGAGAATTGGTCGTATTTTTTGTTATTGAAAATGATGTGGTCTTTATATCGTAAAGCAACAGCTGAGTCAATAGTATTTGCTTCTATATCTTGCTCATTTGCATAATTAGCATCCGTTTGAGCAATTTTATTCCCTTGGTTATCAATCAATCCTGAAGCAAGCGAATCTATTTCGGTATCACTAAAACTTCCATCAATAAATATATCGGCAGTACTTATGATTTTACAACGTTTTGCTGTTTCTTCTAATGAATAATAACTTCTTTGATGCAATTGTTTTCCAATACTAAAAGGAATATAAAACGAGATGAGTAAGACACAAATGACAAATATTTGCATCCACTCAAAGAATAGACTGTTTTTAGATTTGCTATAAAAAGATTTTAAAGCGTTATTTTTGAAATAAGCCACCAGCCATAAAATCACAATAATAATAACCGATAAAATACCTATCATAATTGAAAAGGAAATTATATCAATATTATTTTTGTTTGAAAAATCAATGGTTCCGTCAATGTAACCTAAACCAAAGAAGATGATGTGCATTAGAATTCCAATAGCAACCATTGGAACAAACTTAGTGTTCCAAAGCAATGGATATTGAAGTAAAAGTTTTTTCTGTATATCTTTAAACATGAGATTTTTAATTTTAGTTCACAAAAAAGCGACGGGTTGAATTTGAAATATTTCGCATATAAGTTAAAGGAACCGATTGATTAACAACCGTTTTCATAAAATCATTAATGCTGATGTTTTCTGGGAAAGTTGCAATAAAAGTTCCGCCATTTTGCTCTAATGAAATGATTTCCAAAGTTGCAAAAGCTTGTTTTAGTTCGCTCAAATTTAATGAGCTTTCAAATTCAACAATACAATTTTTATTAGCTTCATTTTCGGCTAATAAATTCTTTTGTGCGCCACGTTTCAAGAAAACTACCTGATTTGATGTTTTTTCTACTTCGTATAATTGCTGCGAACTCAACACAATAGCAATAGGTCTAAAAGCCGAATTAGCTATGTTTCTAAAATCATCTAAAACGGTTTGTTGTGCTAAAATGTCTAAGTTTGCTAAAGGTTCGTCTATCAATAAAATTTTTGGTTTACGAAGTAACATTCGAGCCAATTCAAAACGCATTTTATAGCCTGAAGATAAGTTGTTCCAAGAGTGATTTCTGAATTTTCTTAGACCTAATCGCGTGATAATAAGATTTACTACTAAATTGTTTTCTTCTGGCTTGTATCCGTAAGAACTAGCAGTAAATTCTAAATTTTCGTACATAGAACCTCGCCAAGTATCTGTTCGTTGTGGAATGTAAACTAATTTGGTACGTAAATCATACAAATCATCATACTGAAATTGATAATTTATGCTTCCAGATGTTGGATGTAATTCACCACAAATACTACGTAATAAAGTAGTTTTTCCGTTTCCATTTTCTCCAACTAAACCAATGATTTCTCCTGTTTTGATGTCTAAGTTTATCGGACCTAATCCAAAAGCCGAATTATAAACTTTTTGAAGATTTTTAACCGAAATAATCGTTTGATGGTCGTGACATTCTTTTGAACTCAAAAAAGAGTGAAGCTCGGTAAGTAAATTAGAAAGTTGACTTAATTTCTCAATTTCGTTGTTTTCATTGTTGTCGTGCCAATCTAAAAAAGCATTTGTCTTTTGGTAAAGCGTAATATCTTCACTGTCTAAAGTAAAATCGATAATGCGTTTGATTACTTGATTGTAATCTTTAAAATCTAAAAGTTCTTTGACTTCTCGAAATTGTTTTTCAAATTCGGTCATATATTATTTTATAAAATTTCGTTTTAACAAGCCATAAATTACGGTATCTGTAAATTCATTGTTGTAATAAAAGTTCTCTTTAAAATGCGCTTCTTTTTCAAAACCATTTTTTTGTAAAACGCGCTCTGATGCAATGTGTCTAGAATCAATAACAGCTTCAATAGAATGAAAATTTAAGGTATTGAAAGCATAATCTAATAGTGTTTTAACCGCTTCTGTAACATAACCTTTTCCGTTGTGTTCAGGTATAATCATGTAACCTAATTCGGTTCTAAAATGTTCAGGTTGTGTTCGATAAAATCCCATAATCCCAATGCATTTATCACTTCCTTTTTCGGTTACAGCCCAATTGATATCGAGATTTTCGTCTATTTTATCGTTAATGATTTTGATGTGATTCAAGGCATCATCAATACTTGTAGCCAATGGTCTCGGAATAAATTTCATGGTTTCAGGATTGCCTCGAAGTGCTAAAATTTCTGGTGCATCATTATCTGTTAGTTTTCTAAAACGCAAACGTTCCGATTCTAGTATCGGAAAAGGAGAGAAGTTGAGTTGTAACATTTTTATAATTTGTTTTTTTATTGAGTTTGAAATTGTTCTTGAATAGCCTTGTCTTGTTTTTTACTGAAGAAAATCAACATACAAATAGCGCCAATGGTTGCATACAGCATATCCGATTGTGTGTCCCAAATGTAACCTTGTGTTCCCAAAAACGCATCGCCACCTTCACCGGTTGATAATGAAACACCCCATTCTAGCCATTCGTAAGCGGCACTTATTGCTAAACAAACTCCAACAATGATGAAGTTGAAAAAACTCTTGTTAGAAATAACATTTTTACGAATGAATAATTCTCGCACAATCATAGCAGGAACAAAGCCTTGTGCAAAATGTCCCACTTTATCGTAGTTGTTTCGAGTTTGATGAAACGTTTCTTTTATCCATTCAAAAGGTGGAACTTCAGCGTACGTATAATGTCCGCCAAGAAATAAGATGTAGCAATGAATTAGAATGAAGAAATACGTGAAATTGGTAAATTGAAAGCGTTTAAAGGTGAATGCTAAAATCGCAAACCCAATTACAGCAGGTAAAACTTCTAAAAACCAAGTAAAATATTCTTTTGGATAAATTCCAGAAACTACTAAACCTACAAAGAATAATAGTGTATAAAGTTGTAGTTTTTTCATTTAGTTAATTTGCTTTTTCTTTAAAATTAATGCACTTACAAATGAAAATACAATTCCTAATGGTAATATTTCCATATAAGTTAGTAATATAACCATAATTGGACTTTTATACATTTCTTTAAAGGAATTCATATCTTCGGTTACTTGAGCCACTTCATCTGGACTTGCTTTTGCAATCGCCATATCTGTATAATGTTCTGCGAAATTTGGGAAGAAATTATAAAAGATAATTAGCCAAACTATCACATAAATGGTTGAAATAATTAACGTAATCCAAAAACCTGTAAGGAAACCTTTTCCTAGAGAAATGGAACCATTATTTGCTTCTCTTTGTTGTTTAATTCCTGTCACTACAAAGAAAAAAGCTAGAAGCATCCCTGCAAATCCAATCATCATACTCACTTCTTTCTCAGGATTAGCTTTCATATAAGCCGTGATAAAGATTAGCAATGCAGAAACAATAATGCTTCCAAATAATCCTTTTTTTAAAATAATGTTGTTCATGATGATTAGTTTTGGTTAGTTAATCAAATTTAATGAAATTATTCATTGAAATCTAAATCCTTATTATGCGTTTCCGAAATAGTTAAAGTAGAGTAGATTCCCAATGCAAAAGCAAAGAAACCTACTATGGCAGCAGCAGCAATAACACCGTTATTCACTTTTAATCCATCAAAAGCTAATAACATTATAGGAACTAATCCTCGAACCATATTAGGAATAGTAGTGGTTGCTGTGCTTCTGATGTTTGTTCCAAATTGTTCTGCTCCAACGGTTACAAACATGGCCCAATAGCCAGTGCCTAATCCTAACCAAGCACAATAGAAGTAGTACATGTTTTCTGATTTGGTTCCTCCAAAAAGCATTAAAACAACTCCTATAATGGTGAATAACATCATATAAAAAATCGCTTTTTTTCGAGAATGCAGCCAATGCGAAATGAAACCACTTGCAAAATCTCCAATAGAAATTCCAACATACGCCCACATAATAGCCTTTCCAGGTTGAATATTTTCAATTCCCATAACTACAGCAAATTGATTCGCCATCACCGCTAAAATTCCGATGCAAAACCAAGTAGGTAAGCCAATGGCAATGCATTTCATGTATTTCACGAAACGATTCCAATTGGTAAAAAATGAAAAGAAATTTCCTTTTTTGATACCTGAATCATGTTTGATGTCGTTATAAATTTCAGATTCTGCGACACTGATTCGCAACACCAAAAGCATTAATCCTAATCCGCCGCCAATGAAATAAGCTATTGTCCAATCACCAGCTATTTCAACTGTTAATTGGGCTACAACAGCTCCAAGTAATCCAAATCCTGCCACAATTGAAGTTCCAATAGCGCGCAATTGTTTGGGTAAAGATTCGGAAACTAAAGTAATTCCAGCACCGAGTTCACCTGCTAAACCAATTCCTGCAATGAATCGCAACCATGCGTATAACATGGTTTTATCTTCAACTGGAAAATGAGGCAAAAATCCGCAAGCAATATTCGCTAAAGAATACACTAAAATGGAACCAAACAAAACGGAAAGTCTTCCTTTTTTATCGCCCAAAACGCCCCAAAGAATTCCGCCTAAAAGCAAACCTACCATTTGGTAATTCAGAATCATGGTTCCGGCCGTATCCACATCTAAATTCATATCTTTTAAGCTGGGAACACGAACAATTCCAAAAAGCAGTAAATCGTAAATATCTACAAAGTAGCCTAAAGCTGCTACAATTACTGGAAACGATAATAAATGTTTTAGTTTTTCTTGGGTTGTAAATTCTTTCATTGGGTTGCATTTGTTTCAAAAATAGAAAAATAATTGGTTATCAGATAAAAAAGAAACACCGATTCAAAATTGAACCGGTGTTTCCCAAACTAAAACAAACTTAACCCATTATAAACCCATGGATTGGGGTATGTTTTGTGAATTTATTTTACCAATTCACTTTGATTTCTAAATACTAATTGACCGTCAAAACTATCTAATAGAATAATGCTATCAGTAGTCACTTTTCCTGCTAAAATTTCTTTCGAAAGTTGGTTTAACACTTCACGTTGAATTACACGTTTCACGGGTCTTGCTCCAAATTGCGGATCGTATCCTTTTTCTGCTAAATACGCTACTGCTTCTGGAGTGGCATCCATAGTAATGTGTTGTTGAGCTAACATTTTAATCACACTTTTCAATTGCAATCCAACAATTTCTTTAATGTTTTTATCGGTTAACGGTGTAAACATTACGATTTCATCGATACGGTTTATGAACTCAGGTCTAACGGTTTGTTTTAATAAGCCTAGAACTTCTGTTTTTGCCGCTTCGGTTGCTGCTTCAATTCCACCTTTTAAATTCTCGAATTTCTCTTGAATTATTTGACTTCCCATATTTGAAGTCATGATAATAATGGTGTTTTTGAAATCCGCCATACGACCTTTGTTATCGGTCAATCGACCTTCATCCAAAACTTGTAATAAAATATTAAACGTATCTGGATGTGCTTTTTCAATTTCGTCTAATAATACCACTGAATACGGTTTTCTTCTTACGGCTTCTGTCAATTGTCCACCTTCATCATAACCTACATATCCTGGAGGCGCACCAACTAATCGGCTTACCGCATGACGTTCTTGATATTCACTCATATCAATTCGGGTCATCGCATTTTCATCGTCGAATAAATATTCGGCTAATGCTTTTGCTAATTCGGTTTTACCAACACCTGTAGTTCCTAAGAATAAGAACGAACCAATTGGTTTTTTTGCATCTTGTAAACCAGCACGACTTCTTCTAACGGCGTCACTAATGGCTTCAATTGCTTCTTCTTGTCCAACTACTCTTCGATGTAACTCATCTTCTAATTTGAGCAGTTTTTCTCTTTCACTTTGAAGCATTTTAGTTACTGGAATTCCTGTCCATTTGGCTACCACTTCTGCGATATCGTCATGCGTAACTTCTTCTTTGATTAGAGAATTACCAGCTTGATTTTCTGCTAATTGTGTTTGTAAAGCATCTAAACGTTCTTGTGCTTCTTTTATTTTTCCATAACGGATTTCAGCTACTTTTCCGTAATCTCCATTTCTTTCGGCTTGTTCGGCTTCAATTTTAAAATCTTCAATTTCTAATTTTACCGACTGAATGTTATCTACAACATCTTTTTCTGATTTCCATTTGGTGAAAATTTCGTTTCGTTCTTCTTTTAAATTCGCTAAATCTAAACCAAGAACTTTCAACTTAGTTTCATCATTCTCACGTTTGATGGCTTCAATTTCGATTTCCAACTGCATAATTTTTCTATCCAAAACGTCTAATTCTTCAGGTTTTGAATTGATTTCCATACGCAATTTTGAAGCCGCTTCGTCCATTAAGTCAATCGCTTTATCTGGTAAGAAACGATTCGTAATGTAACGTTGTGAGAGTTCTACCGCAGCAATAATTGCATCGTCTTTGATACGAACTTTATGATGCGTTTCATATTTTTCTTTGATACCTCGTAAAATTGAAATTGCACTTTCAGTATCAGGTTCGTCGATATTTACTTTTTGGAAACGTCTTTCAAGCGCTTTATCTTTTTCGAAATATTTTTGATATTCATCTAAAGTCGTAGCTCCAATCGCACGTAATTCACCACGAGCTAGAGCAGGTTTTAAGATGTTAGCCGCATCCATAGCGCCTTCACCACCACCAGCACCCACTAAGGTGTGAATTTCGTCAATAAAAAGTACAATATCACCTTCAGCAGAAGTAACTTCTTTTACTACGGCTTTCAAACGTTCTTCAAATTCTCCTTTATATTTCGCACCAGCAATTAAAGCACCCATATCTAAAGAATAAACAATTTTATCTTTTAGATTTTCCGGAACGTCGCCGTCAACAATTCGATGTGCTAAACCTTCTGCAATAGCTGTTTTACCAACACCTGGCTCTCCAATTAACATCGGATTGTTTTTGGTTCTACGAGTTAGGATTTGTAAAACCCTACGAATTTCTTCATCGCGACCAATAACTGGGTCTAATTTGCCGGTACGTGCTAATTCGTTAAGGTTTTTAGCATATTTATTCAAAGAATTGTATGTTTCTTCTGCTGATGCTGAGGTTACGCGTTCGCCTTTACGAATTTCCGCTATAGCGGTTTCTAATCCTTTTTCGGTTACCCCTTGGTCTTTTAGAATTTGGGCTACCTTACTTTTCGATTTGAAAATAGCTAAGATTAAATGTTCGATTGAAACATATTCATCGCTCATTTTTTTAGCAATGATATTGGCTTCATTCAAAGCTGTTGAAGCATCTCGAGAAAGCATGATTTCACCTCCCGAAACTTTAGGAAAGCTTTGTAAAGTACTATCCAATACTTTTTTAAATAACTCCACATTTACATTCAATTTTTTTAGAATGAAAGGAGTTACATTTTCGTCAACTTCCAATATACCTTTGAAAATGTGTTCATTTTCCAGTTGTTGGTGTTCGAATTCTTGTGCAAGTTGCTGTGCTTGTTGCAATGCTTCTTGCGATTTAATAGTTAAATTTTTTAAGTTCATTTTTAGTTGTTGTCGAGTTGGGGATTCGTTTTTATTTTCAATTTAATGATTTTGAAAGGAGTACTGCAATTGGTATTCCAATGCTTAAATCAAGACAAAATGACTGATAAAACTCCGAAAATCATATAAATTTACGACATAATGTCTTAAAGTACAGCTGAAATTCAATTTTTTTGATAAAATGTCGTGAATAATCGATGAATGAAAATGGGAAAGTTTTAAGCAAAAAAAACTCCGAAAATAACTTTCGGAGTTTCTAATATTTTTGGGTTTAATTTTAAAACTTCAAATCAATAGCAGGTAATAATTTACTTGAAACTTCACCAAAACCAATTCTTAAATTTCCTTTTTGGCAATATCCTCTAACAATAACGGTATCATTATCGTTGATGAATTTACGTTCAGATCCATCCTTCATTTTTAATGGTTTTTGACCGCCCCAAGTTAACTCTAACATCGAACCGAAAGAATCTTCTGTTGGGCCTGAAATTGTTCCACTTCCCATCATATCGCCTGAGTTTACTCTACAACCATTAATGGTATGATGTGCCAATTGTTGTGCCATTGACCAATACATGTACTTAAAGTTCGAACGAGAAACCACAGTTTCTTCTGAATTTTCCGGTTTTATTAAAACTTCCAAATTGATATCAAATGCCTTTTCACCTTTTTGTTTTAAATAAGGAAGCGGTTCTGGAGATTGCTCAGGACCTTTTGTTCTAAAAGGCTCTAAAGCATCCATGGTTACAATCCAAGGTGAAATAGACGAAGCAAAGTTTTTCGCTAAGAAAGGTCCAAGTGGCACATATTCCCATTTTTGGATATCACGCGCACTCCAGTCGTTAAATAAAACCATTCCGAAGATATGTTCTTCTGCTTCTTCAACTGGAATTGGTTCTCCCATTAAATTCGCATCAGTAGTAATAAAAGCAGTTTCTAATTCAAAATCTACTAATCTTGAAGGACCAAAAACAGGAGTAGTTTCTCCATTTGGTAACGTTTGCCCATAAGGTCTGTGAACTGGAATTCCTGAAGGAACAATCGTAGAACTTCTTCCATGATAACCTACTGGAATGTGTAACCAGTTTGGTAACAATGCATTTTCTGGGTCACGGAACATTTTTCCTACGTTTGTAGCGTGCTCTTTTGAACTGTAAAAATCGGTGTAATCTCCAATTTGAACCGGTAAAAGCATTTCGATGTCTTCCACTTTAAAGATTACAACTTCTCTGTGATTTTTATTGTCTCTTAAGGTTGGATTGGTTTCATCGAAAAGTTCAGCTAAGCGATTTCTAACCAAACGCCATGTTTTTTTCCCGTCAGAAATAAAATCGTTTAAAGTGTCTTGCATGAACATATCATCAGTAAGTTCAATGCCTTCGAAATATCCTAATTGATGTAAAGCCCCCATGTCGATGGCGCAATTTCCAATTCTTGTTCCAATAGTGATTACATCTTCTTTTGTAATGAAAACACCAAAAGGAATGTTTTGAATCGGGAAGTCGCTATTTTCAGGAACTGGAATCCACGATTTTCTATTTGGATCGTTTGCTATATTTGGCATATTTGTATTGTTAGTTTGTTGTTGAAAAATTATGAATCAAATATAAAATTATCTAGCAATGTAACAAACCTTTTTCGTAATTTTGACCTAATTTTAACGAATATTTATTGCAATGCAACGCGACGAACAAATTTTTGACCTAATTCTTGATGAACAAGACAGACAAATTCACGGAATTGAATTAATTGCTTCTGAAAACTTTGTTAGCGACCAAGTAATGGAAGCGGCAGGTTCATGTTTAACCAACAAATATGCTGAAGGATATCCTGGTAAAAGATATTACGGAGGATGTGAAGTAGTAGATATTGTAGAACAAATTGCAATTGACAGAGCAAAAGCTTTGTTTGGTGCTGAATATGTAAACGTACAACCACACTCTGGTTCTCAGGCGAATACAGCAGTTTTTGCAGCATGTTTAAAACCAGGTGATACTATTTTAGGATTTGACTTATCTCACGGAGGTCACTTAACACATGGTTCTCCAGTTAACTTTTCAGGAAAATTATACAATCCTGTATTTTATGGAGTAGAAGAGGAGACAGGTGTTTTAAACTATGATAAAATTCAAGAAATTGCTTTAGCAAACAAACCAAAAATGATTATCGCAGGAGCTTCGGCTTATTCTCGTGATATGGATTTTAAGCGTTTCAGAGAAATTGCTGACAGCGTTGGTGCTTTGTTATTAGCAGATATTTCACACCCAGCAGGATTAATTGC
>NZ_DITB01000095.1:0-2349 GCF_002422095.1 Flavobacterium sp. UBA6195 | reverse complement strand
AGAATGATGTCTCATGTTTTAGATATGTCGGTTTTCCCAGGAAATCAAGGTGGACCTTTAATGCATATTATTGCTGCTAAAGCGGTGGCGTTTGGAGAATGTTTAACTGATGAGTTTTTCCGTTATGCTATGCAAGTGAAGAAAAATGCACAAGCAATGGCAGAAGCATTCAACAAAAGAGGTTACAAATTAATTTCTGGTGGTACAGATAACCACATGATGTTAATTGATTTAAGAAATAAAGGAATTTCAGGTAAAGAGGCAGAAAATGCATTGGTAAAAGCTGAAATTACAGTAAATAAAAATATGGTCCCATTTGATGATAAATCACCATTTGTTACTTCGGGTATTCGTGTGGGAACTCCAGCAATCACAACTCGTGGTTTAGTGGAAGAGGATATGGAAACAGTTGTAGCTTTAATCGATAAAGTATTAATGAATCATACTGATGAAGCTGTTTTAGAACAAGTAGCGGAAGAAGTAAATGATTTAATGAGCGAAAGAGCGATGTTTGTATTTTAATCTTTTAATTAAAAATAAATAAAAAATCCGAGCATTGCTCGGATTTTTTTGATATCGTAATTCGTAATTTTCTTATTCGTAATTATTTTCCGTCTCTATCTACTTTAATTCGTTCAGGACGATTCGCTAATTCCCAAGCTAAAGCAAAAGCTAATTGTGCACGTTTTGCTAAGGCATCGTATTCAATTTTGTCTGGAGTATCACTTGGTAAGTGGTAATCCGCGTGGATTCCGTTGAAGAAGAAAATCGCTGGGATTCCTTTTTTCGCAAAGTTATAATGGTCAGAACGGTAGTAGATTCTTTCTGGATCTTTTCTATCGTTGTATTTATAATCCAATTCTAATTTGGTGTATTTAGCATTAGCTTCTTCGTTGATTGTGTGAAGTTCACTACTTAATCTATCAGAACCAATCACATAAATATAATTGTTTGTACCCGGGTGAAGCGTATCTCTTCTTCCCACCATATCAATATTAATGTCTGCAATGGTATTTGCTAACGGGAATAAAGGATTTTCAGAATAATATCTTGAACCGTGCAAGCCGTGCTCTTCACCAGTAACGTGTAAGAATAAGATAGAACGTTTTGGTCCATGTCCTTTTTTCTCTGCTTCTTTAAATGCTTGTGCAATTTCTAATAATGCTACCGTTCCTGAACCATCATCATCAGCTCCGTTGTAGATTTCTCCGTTTTTCATTCCAACGTGATCGTAATGAGCTGAAATAACTAAAACTTCATCTGGTTTTTCTGAACCTTTAATGAAAGCCCAAATGTTTTCTGAATCATTTAATTTAGGAGCAAATCCTTTTTTCATGAATTCAGAAGGTACTTTTTGATAAAAATCAGTCGCTCCAGGAGGAAAACTGATGCCCATTTTTTTGTATTCGTTAATTAAATACTCACCTGCTTTTTTTTGTCCAGGTTCACCTGTGTTTCTTCCTTGCATTTCATCACCTGCTACAATGTATAGGTGTTTGCTTAGTTCTGGAGCTGTAATGGTGTTAATGTAAGTGCCTGCATCTGCTTTTGTAGCTACCTTTGTTGACGAACAACTCATCAAAATCAAAGATAAAACAGCACCTGAAAAAAATATTTTTTTCATAAAAAGTTTTTGTTGGTTTCTAATTCAAAACAAATATAATTAGTTAGTAGCGCAAATGATTTTTTTATTACACTTTGTAATAAATTTTAACAAAATTTGAAGATTAGTAAAGATTATTACAAATTTACAATCAGTAACTTTGCAGATAACAAGCATTTTATAATGAAATTAAACCTAAACGACACATTTAACAAACAACTTCAGTCTGATACTGATACTTCAAACACAAGACGACAAGTTTTTGGAGCTTGTTTTTCCTATGTAACACCTCGAGTTCCCAGCAATCCCAAATTACTTCATGTTGCTGATGAGGTAGCCAATTTAATTGGTTTGTCTAAGGAAGCGGTAACATCAGCTAAATTTTTAGACATAGTTTCTGGTGGTAAAGTGTATCCTGAAACCCAACCTTATGCTATGGCCTATGCCGGACACCAATTTGGAAACTGGGCGGGACAATTAGGTGATGGAAGGGCTATTAATTTGTTTGAAGTATTGCATAACAATCAACGTTGGGCATTACAGTTAAAAGGAGCAGGTGAAACACCTTATTCTAGAAATGCCGATGGTTTAGCGGTTTTGCGTTCTTCTATTCGTGAGCATTTGTGTAGTGAGGCGATGTTTCATTTGGGTGTACCAACAACGCGTTCGTTATCTTTGGTAACAACAGGCGATAAGGTGTTACGTGATATTTTGTACAACGGAAATCCTGCTTATGAAGACGGAGC
>NZ_DITB01000119.1 GCF_002422095.1 Flavobacterium sp. UBA6195 | reverse complement strand
CTAAGCTTGCTATTAAATTCGCAACAAAAATATAGCCAATTTGAAAATCATCGTGATAAATCGTTTGAATAAAAGGATTAGAAGATTCGTTTGCTAAATCGGGAAGCAGAATCAAAAAGAAAACGTTTAATAGCAAGTTAATTAAGACATTTGAAATCTTAATTACCGCATATTTTATAGGGCGACCTTCAGCTCTAATTTTGGAAAACGGAATTATCGCTAACGCATCTAAAGCTAAAATCCAAATGGTGAAAACGATATATTCCACATTTATTTCAGACCAATTAGCCAAGTTTTTTCGAAATAAAAGAAATATCGCTAAAAATCCTATTGTAGACCAAAAAAGCGAAATAATAGATGTAGATATTACTTTTCCTTTATTTTCTTCCGAATTGTAAAAACGGAAAAAAGCTGTTTCCATTCCATAAGATAAAATCACATTAAAAAAAACCAGATAGGAAAAAATAACGGAAACCTCACCCATTTTTTCTTTATCTGTAAGATAATAAACAAAAATGGGATTTAGAATAAAACTAATAATTCTAGGCAAAACTGTTGCTATGCCGTAGATTGCCGTTTGTTTAAAAAGACTTTTATAGAGGCTCAAATTTTATTTATTTATAGATAACAAATATAATTAAAACTTTGGTCTAGCAGAAGGATATTCTAATGTTGGTTGCTCTCTTACGTTACTAATTTTTTGTTGGTATTCTTTCCCGTTTTTAAAGAAAACTAAAACTGCTTCATTATCTTTAAGTTGGGTAGCATTTTTTGGACTAGAAGATGTGCTTTTATTATCTCCCTCAAATCTTTCCTGATTAACTCCTGTAATTATTGCAGCGTTATAAGACAACGTATCTTGTTGTGTAAATTGTACTTCAAAACCTTTAAAAATAACTCGCTTTAATACTACTCCTTTTGGCAATTCAGATTTTAATTTTAATTCGAAATTAATTCCGCTTCCTCCTCCACGAACACCAGCAGTCCAACTTTGATAAGTTGCAACGATTGCTGATTCTTTAATGATTTTGTCTTGACTAGAGCAACTAGTAACTAAAATCAAGAATAGTATTGCAATATAATTTCTCATAATTGTTATTTTAAATATTTCACAAAATGAAATCCTTTTGGAACAAATCCGTGATTCATGTAAAATTTTTGGGCTCCAAAGTTAGTTGTATAAGCATCTAAAGCAATCATATTACAATCTTCATCAATAGCTTTTTGATTGAGATATTCCGTCATGATGCTGCCAATTCCTTTGGAACGAAAATCTTCATGTACCACAACATTATCCATTTCTAGATATTTTCCACTCCACAATTTAGTTCCAATCCAAAATCCTGCCAAACCCATCGTGATTCCGTTTTCGACTACGATGAGTTGTTTGTAATTGTGCGGAATCATTTTATCTAATAAATTCCCATAGATTTCTAAAGTATAATCAGAATATAATTGTTGGATGATAGGCAATTGCTCTAACATTTCGGCTTTCGTTCCTAATTCGATTAACTGTGGCATTTTATTTTTGTAATAGATTTTCGTTGAATAAATTTAAAATTCTTCGGTATTCGTCTACCCAAGAATACGTTTCCGTAAAACCATGCGCTTCCACTGGAAATACAGCTAAATCCCAATCTTTCTTACCTAATTCGATGAAACGTTGCGTTAATCTAACAATATCTTGAAATTGTACGTTGTCATCGACCATTCCGTGTAACATTAGTAATTTGTCTTGTAAGTTATTCGCAAAATAAATTGGAGAACTTTTCTTATATGCTTCAGGATCTGTTTCTGGAAAGTTCAAAATGTTTGAGGTGTAGCCATGATTATAATGCGCCCAATCGGTAACCGAACGTAAAGCGGCTCCTGCTTTGAATTCGCCTGGTTCTGTTAGCAATGCCATTAACGTGATGAATCCTCCATACGAACCGCCATAAATTCCAACTCGGTTAGCGTCAATTCCTAAATTTTGAACCAAATATTTCTTTCCATCCAATTGATCTGATAAATCTTTTCCGCCCATGTGACGATAAATTCCCGTTCTGAAATCGCGACCGTAACCATCGCTGGCTCTGTAATCGATGTCTAAAACGGTGTAGCCTAAATCGGTTAACATGTTGTGAAACATGTATTCTCTGTGGTAGGTGCTCCAATAATTGTGAGCGTTTTGCAAATATCCAGCGCCATGAACAAAAATAACTGCGGCTTTGTTACTGTTTTCTACTTTTGGTTGGTACAAACGAGCGTAAACATTGGTTCCGTCTTCGGCTTTAAACGTGATAACTTCTGGTGTTTTCCAATTGTATTTTTTGAATTCTGGTGTAATGGAGAACGTGATTTGTTTCAAATCTGAATTCGGTTTATTAGCTCCCACATACAATTCCCATGGTTTGTTTTTATACGAATAACGTACTAAAAGTGTTTTTTCATCAGGAGATACTTCTACTTCGTAGTTGCCATCATTGGTTAAAATTCCAGTCATTTTTTTAGAAGCGATATCCAATTTATAAAAACTTCTGTTGCCTGGATGTGTTGTTGTCGTGGTGATGTAAAATGATTTTTTATCATTGGATAATTTTACTTCACGAACTTCCCAATTTCCTTTTGTTAGCGCTTCTTTTTTCTTGGTTTTGAAATTATACGTGTACAAGTGCGAAAAACCAGTAGCTTCCGATTGAAAATAAAAAGTCGAATTATCAATAAACCCTAAAGTTCCGCTACTGAAACTGTAGCCTGGAATTCCTGGTCCGCCAATCCAAGCGTCGTCTTGTTGGTGGTCTAATTCGGTGATTTTTCCTGAAACCAAATCTAATTGTACCATCCAACGGTGTTTGTTGTCTTGACTTCTGATTTCCAAAACGGCATTTTTCCCGTCTGGACTATATACCGGACTTTGCATTACTACTGGAATATCGTATTCTGATTGTCCTTTTAGATTTTCGTAATCTTGATAGTATTTTGGTGCTTCTTTAATTCCTGTTAAATTGGAAAACGAAACATAATACGTAGTATCTTTTTCTATATTGAAAATCCCGAATTTATGTTTACTGAAACCTTCTACCGAAACTTTTGCTCGTGCTTTTTCTTGACGTGTAAAACCATCAGCTGTAATGAAATTTTCAACATTTGTTGAGGGCTGATTTGGATAATCTGAAAGACGGAAGGTTACAAATTTTCCATCTGGTGAAGGTTTTACTTGTTCTAAAGATGATTTATCGAAATAGATTTCTTTTGGGAATTTTTCTTTTTTGTTTTTAGATTTTTCCTCGTACCATTTGGAAGATGCTTCTTCATCGCGAACAAATTGAAACAATGCTGCTTGTTGGTTTTTCAAAAATGAATCTTCTTTTGAAACTTTATTTTCTTTTCCCGATTTAAAATTGGTCAATTGAACAATCGAAAAATCTCTGGTATTGAATTGATATACATTGCGATTTTGCTGAAAAAAGATAATATCAGGATTACTGCTTCTATCCACCGAATTAATGCGTTCGGCTAATTGAATGACTTTTTTTGCCTTTTTAGTGGCTTTGGTATACGAATATAAAACGCCTTGATTCGTATAATACACCACATCATAGTCTTTTTGAGTTGCCATGAAATCCAAATCGTAAATAGGATTTGAAGTCGTTACTTTTTGCGGTGTTTTTAAAGAAGCGTTCCAGAAATAGGTACTATTTCCGATTTCGTTATTCGGATTCCAATCAAATAAAACGGTTTGCCCATCGATTGACCAACGTTGATTATCAGGTTGGTGGCCGATGAATTCATTTCCTTTCATGATGTCTTCTAAACGAAGATTTTGTGCCGAAGCCAAAAAGGTAAAAAGTACTAAAACAAATGACGTATATTTTTTCATTGGTGAGTTGTTATTCTCACAAATATAAAACAAAAAAGTCCCGAATAAATCGGGACTTTTTAAATATCTAAATTAAAATATTAAAAAAATTACTATCAACGTTTCTTTTGTCACACTGAGCTTGTCGAAGTGTCTCCTAACCCTAGGCACCCCACTAAACGCAGTTTAGTCCACAACCTGAAACTTGAAACCCGCTACTCCACCACTAACTTACTACTAGAAACCATCGTAGCACCTTGTTTCACCAAAACCAAATATACCCCAGCTGGATAAGCACTAACATTCAACTCATTAGTTCCTGAAAAAGAATTTAAAGCTACATTTTGAATTAACCTACCAGTTAAATCAAAAACTTCAACAGTTACATTAGCTACAGCTAAATCATATTGTAAGTTTACAACATCCTTTGCTGGATTAGGATACATTGTAAAAACATTTTCTTGTTGAAATTCATCAGTACTTAAGGTAGCACAAAGCCCTGTCATTAGGGTAGGAACATAAACTGGATTGCCAACAGTACCATTACCATATTGCCCCCCTTGATTATCTCCCCATGCCCAAACCGTACCATCTGATTTTGTTGCAATAGTAAACTGGTCATTTCCAGCGCCACCTGAAACCACATCAACCCAGTCAGTATCAGTACCCACTTGAACAGGAGTAAATTGATTAGTAGTGTTGCCTATTCCAAGCTGTCCTACATCATTAAGTCCCCAAGCCCAAAGGGTACCATCAGGTTTAATTCCAAAGGAGACTTTCCATCCAGCAAATACTTTAGACCAAGTACTTGTACCGACTTGAGTTGGTGTGTCTCTATAGTAAGATGAAGGGAAATTATCTCCAGTTTGTCCATATTCCCCCCCCCCCCAAGACCACAAGGTNNGCTAAAATATGGGCAGCGCCAACATGAATACTAGCCCAATCGGTATCTGCATTCAATTGAGTGGGAATACTTCGTGCCATAACAGTACTGTTACCTAATAAACCTGCAAGATTCAATCCCCACCCCCAAATAGTGCCATCATTTTTTAAAGCAAAAACAGAAGCACCCCTACTAGTTTCAATATCCACCCAATGATTCGCTGTACCAATTTGAATGGGAGTAAGTTGATTGGTACAACACGTATTATTTCCCATTTCATATTGATCGTTTTGTCCCCAACCCCAGATAGTCCCATCCGTTTTTAAACCAATAGTCATATCACTCGATGCGGATATCTTTTGCCAATTAGTGGCGGTACCGATTTGTTGTAAAGTAGGATTTATTGTAGTTGTAGAACCATTACCTAATAGTCCGTACCTACCATCTCCCATAGCCCATAAAGTACCATTATTTTTAATAATAAAAGTATTGTATGGGCCAGTACTTACTTTTAACCAATCAGTAGCTGTACCTATTTGAAAAAGAGTAGGATTAACTAAATTAGTATTACTCAATTGACCAATATCACTTGAACCCCAACCCCATAACGAGCCATCTGATTTGATAGAAACAACATGATAGTCGCCAATTTGAAAACCATTATAACATTGGCTAAAACCTGTAACCGTTACCCATAAAAAGAATAAAGTAATTTTTTTAAGCATAATTCGTTAGTTTTAAAACAGGTACGCTAAAAGCGTACCTGTTTAGGGTTATTCTATTTTATAATTAACTTGTGTTGCCATAAGATAGTATCCGCTTGTTTTACTACTAGCATATACAAACCTGCAGGATAAGAATCAACTGCTAAAGTGACTTCCTTATTAGTCAAAGATAGTGCTTTTTTAGCAATTCTTCTTCCTGTTAAATCATAAATTTCAAGCGTTGCACCTTCTAATTCCATAGTATAAGCAAGCGTTACTTGGGTAGCAGCTGGATTAGGATACATACTAAAACTATTAGTACTTACTAGCTTATCTTCACTTTCGTAATTCATTTTACTTGAAGAGTTACACCATGGGATATCTGCTTCAAACTCAGTAATACATAACTCATATCCTCCTTCACTAGGAACGGTACCCTGTAATGTCCAAGTTAAAACTCCTCCCGTAAAAGGACTTTGTGGAATTACCGTTACCTGAATTACATTTTGCCCTGGTTGTAATGTAAACGAAGAAGGCAATAGTAATACTTGATTCGTCTCTTCACTCAATGTCACTTGATAAGGAACTGTCATACCACTATAAATTACAAATGTATAAGTGAATGAACAATACTAATATCCAATTGTAGGATTTTCATCAACACCTAAATGTCAAATAATTAAATAGTTGTGTTTTCATATATAATTGATTTTTTCAAATTTAAAAAAACACCATTAGTACATTGTTGTAGTTTTTCTGCATATTTTCAATTTTTTAAAACCTATTTATTAAGTTTTTATATTTTTTTAACGTTATTTTAAAAAATCGAGTGCTTTTTTATTACATTTTAAATTTAAATCTGTGACTGTTACAACACAACAATTGTAGCAAAATATTAATTACAAAAAAAATGCTACAAAATATGTAGCAAAAAAATATTTTTTATTAATTTGCTACAAACTTTATAATATGGGAGACCAAAAAAGTATAAGTGCATTACTTGGATTTAAACAAGAAGAACTGGCATTAATATTACAAGTTAGCCGTAGTCAGCTTTCGCTATATGAATTAGGAAAAAGATCCCTACCACTACATGCTATGGAGAAACTAGCATTGCTTGTTTCGCAATTACAAAACCCTGCTGTAGAAAACAAACAAAATAAAAACACTACAGAAGTAGATAAAAAAGTAGTACAACAACTAATCCTTAAAAATGCGCATCAACAACTCATAATTGAGAAGAAAATAACAGCTTTGTTAAAAAAACAAAACGCAAATTTAGTTTCTCATAAAATTATTACAAATATTATGGAAAAGGGTAAGGAATGGAATAAAAAAGAGATCGCATCATTAAAATTAATAGCAACAAACAGAGAGAAAAAAATAAAAGAAAACACTTCGAAAACAGTATTTCAATTAGAAATAAAAAAGGAGGTTTTAAAATTTGAAGAAAAATTATTAAAAGAAAAATTAACGCTTATTCCTAACATCGTTTCTAAAAAAGAGGTATAAAAACGTAAGAAAAATAAGGTTATTGTGTTCTTAGTAAAAGTTTAACTTTTGTAGTTAAAATTTGCCTAATTTTTAAGTTTTACAATCGTTATGGCATTACAATTGTTCATGAGATAGTATAACTTTAAAACCATAAATTATGTATTCAGTAACAAACATTACAACAATTGCAGATTGCGATGTGTTGTTAAACATGGCAAACAAGGAAAAAGCAGATTTAACATTTAAAAAACTTTCCGAAGAACGTATGGTTACCAACTACAGTACTACATCGGTAGAAATTGATGCTGTTTTACAAGGAGTACTCGCAGAAATAAGTGCTGTAGATACCATTATAGCAGCATTACCAGAAGGACCTACAAAAGAAACAGAAGAAAAACGAAAGGTTCGTTTAGAGTATAAGAAATTCTTATTAGAAAACCGAAAGGAAAGTTATGGAGCTGTAGCTCTTTTAGAAAAAGAACTTGATTTAGAAAGGGTAAACAAACAATTAGACGAAGTTAATTTGTTTATTGACACCATAACAGCTCATAAAGCAACATTATAAATTAAAATTAAACCGTCACCAAAGTGGCGGTTTTTTTATAAAACAAAAAGTCCCGAATAAATCGGGACTTCTAATAATATCTAAACTAAAATTAGTTATTCAAAGCTTCTGCTCCACCAACGATTTCTAAGATTTCGTTAGTAATAGCTGCTTGACGCGCTTTGTTGTATGTTAATTTTAATTGGTCTCTTAATTCTGTAGCGTTATCGGTTGCTTTATGCATTGCTGTCATACGAGCTCCGTGTTCTGCTGCAAATGAATCTCTAATAGACTTGTATAATTGTGTTTTTAATGATTTTGGAATCAAAGTCAACACAATTTCTTCTTTAGAAGGTTCGAAGATATAATCAGAAGCTACTACTTCACCTCCAACAATAGGAGCTAATGGTAAAAACTGTTGTGTTCTTACAATCTGAGTCGCTGCATTTTTGAATTCGTTATACACGATTTCAATTTTATCATACTCACCTGCTACGAATTTATCCATTAACTGTTGCGCAATTGCAGCTGCATTGTCAAAAGTCAATTGGTCGTAAACACCGTTTTGAACGTCAACTACATTGTGTGTTTTACGTAAAACGTCGTTTCCTTTTTTACCGATAGCAAAAACATCCACTTGTTTCCCTTGGTAAGTATCTGCTACTACTTTTACTTGTTTGATAACGTTTGAATTAAACGCACCACACAAACCTCTGTTAGAAGTAATTGCAACGATAAGCACTTTTTTTACTTCTCTTTGAGCTGTAAAAGCACCACCTACTTCTCCTTCAAGAGTTGCACTTAAGTTTTGTAATAGTTCAGTAAGTTTTTCTGCATACGGACGCATAGCCGTAATGGCATCTTGCGCTTTTTTTAATTTAGCAGCAGAAACCATTTTCATCGCCGATGTAATTTGCATCGTAGATGAAACAGAAGTAATTCTATTACGTATTTCCTTTAAGTTTGCCATATTTTTGAGTATTAAGTTTAAGTATTAAGTATCAAGATGTCTTAATTCTTGATACTTATTACTTAATACTTTTTAATTATATTTTGCTGAAATTTCTTTAGCTACGTTTTCTAAAACGTCAGTAATTTTGTCATCAAATTTACCTGCTTTTAACGCGTCTAATGTATCTCTGTGTTTTGCATTTAAGAACTCTAAATAATCTTTTTCGAATTCTTTTACTTTGTTAACAGGAACATTTCTTAACAAGTTTTTAGAACCTGCATAGATAATTGCTACCTGATTTTCAACTGTAAATGGAGAGTTTAAACCTTGTTTTAAGATTTCAACGTTTCTCTTACCTTTTTCAATTACGTTTAAAGTTACAGCATCTAAGTCAGAACCAAATTTCGCGAAAGCTTCTAACTCACGGAATTGTGCTTGGTCTAATTTTAATGTACCTGCTACTTTTTTCATTGATTTGATTTGTGCATTACCTCCAACACGAGATACCGAAATACCTACGTTGATAGCAGGACGAACTCCAGAGTTGAATAAATCACCATCTAAGAAGATTTGTCCGTCTGTAATCGAAATTACGTTTGTTGGGATATAAGCAGAAACGTCACCCGCTTGTGTTTCGATAATTGGTAACGCTGTTAACGAACCACCACCTTTAACGATTCCTTTGATAGAATCTGGTAAATCGTTCATGTTTTTAGCGATTTCATCGTTAGCGATAACTTTACAAGCTCTTTCTAATAAACGAGAGTGTAAGTAGAAAACGTCTCCAGGATAAGCCTCACGTCCTGGTGGTCTTCTTAATAATAAAGATACCTCACGGTACGCTACTGCTTGTTTAGATAAATCATCATAAACAATTAAAGCTGGACGACCAGAATCTCTAAAATATTCTCCGATTGCAGCACCCGCCATAGGAGCGTAAACTTGCATTGGAGCAGGATCTGAAGCGTTAGCCGCTACGATGATAGTATATGCCATAGCTCCTTTTTCTTCTAAAGTTTTTGCTAAAGCAGCAACAGTTGAAGCTTTTTGACCTACAGCAACATAGATACAGAATACAGGTTGACCTGCATCATAAAATTCTTTTTGATTTAAGATAGTATCGATACAAACTGTTGATTTACCAGTTTGACGGTCACCAATAACCAACTCACGTTGTCCACGACCAACTGGAATCATCGCATCAACTGCTTTTACTCCTGTTTGTAATGGCTCAGTTACTGGTTGACGGAAAATAACTCCAGGAGCTTTTCTTTCTAATGGCATCTCATATAACTCACCACCGATTGGACCTTTACCGTCAATTGGGTTACCTAAAGTATCCACAACACGACCTACCATTTGCTCTCCTACTTTAAGAGAAGCAATACGTTGTGTTCTTTTTACTGTAGAACCTTCTTTGATTCCTGTTGATGGTCCTAAAAGTACCACCCCAACATTGTCTTCTTCTAAGTTCAATACGATAGCCTCTAATCCGTTTTCGAATTGTACTAACTCTCCGTATTGAGCGTTTGATAATCCGTAAACACGAGCGATACCGTCTCCAACTTGAAGTACTGTTCCAACTTCTTCTAACGATGCACCAGATTCAAAACCTGATAATTGTTGTTTTAATATTGCTGAAATTTCAGCAGGTTTAATTTCCGCCATTTTGATATATCTTTAATGGTATATTAATTACTAAACTCTCTTTTTAAATTTTGCAGTCTGCTTGCTACAGATGCATTGTATTGTTTGTCGCCCATTCTTAAAATAAAACCACCAATAATCGCTGGATCTACAATATTTTCAATGGTGATTTTTTTATTTGAAAACGATGCAATTTTTGCCAATACTTTAGATTCTAACTCAGACGTCATTGGAACAGCTGTTGTAACTTTAGCTACTTCAATTCCGTTAAGTTCATCGTATAAAGCATTGAACTGTAAAGCAACATCGTTTAATAATTCAAATCTTTTGTTTACTAAAAGCAACTGAAATAATCCTTTTGTCTCTTTTTGAGCAGAAGTAAAAATTTCGTTTAAAGAAGAAAATTTAATTTCCCCTTTAATAATTGGGCTTTGCAAAAAGTCTTTTAATTCTGCACTATCTTTAATTGCATTCACAATTGAAGTCATGTCTGCATTTACTGCATCAACAGAATTGTTTTCTTTAGCAATGTCCAAAATGGCTTTAGCGTATCGAATTGCTGCTCTAGTTCCTGCCATGATATTAGTTTAATTTAGCGTCACCTAACATTTTCTCAACTAATTTTGTTTGAGCTTCTTTGTTAGATAATTCTCCTTTTAATAATGTCTCAGCAATTTCTAATGACAAAGTTGAAACTTGATTTTTCAATTCTGCCATAGCTGCATTTTTCTCACTTTCGATTGAAGCTTTCGCTGATTCAATCATTTTTTCACCTTGTGCTTGCGCCTCAGATTTAGCATCAGCAATCATTTTTTCTTTGATTTCTCTTGCTTCTTTGATCATAGCATCTCTTTCCGCTCTTGCTTCAGCTAATAATTTTTCATTATCCGCTTTAAGGTTTTGCATGTCTTTCTTAGCGTTTTCTGCTGCTAACAAAGCATTAGAAATACCTTCTTCACGAGCAGCTAATGCTGCTAAGATAGGTTTCCAAGCAAATTTAGCTAATAATACAATTAATATTACTAAGATAATAGCTTGCCAAAAAAACAAACCGTAAGAAAAATCGTTGATTAACTTATCCATTTATATAGTCTTTATAAAATTCTTTTTTAAATACTCTGTTTAATTAAACAACACTTGTAGCCAACCGCTACAGGTGTTGTTTTTTTTAATTAAGCTCCTAAGATTAAAGCACCGAATGCTAAACCTTCTAATAACGCTCCAATGATAATCATTGCAGTTTGGATTTTTCCAGCAGCTTCTGGTTGACGAGCAATAGCATCCATTGCAGATCCACCAATTTTACCTAAACCTAAACCAGCTCCGATTACGATTAAACCAGCTCCTACTAAATTTGGAATTGTCATGATAATTGATTTATATAATTAAACAAAATTTATACTTATTAATGGTGATCGTCGTGATGATGATCTTGTACTGCCATACCTATAAACAAAGATGACAACATTGTAAAAATATACGCTTGTAAAAACGCTACTAATATTTCAATAACCGAAATGAACAAAGTTAAAGCTAATGAAACTGCTGTAGCCCCACCCACTGTTAATTGTTCTTTCATTAAAAATACGATTGCAATTAATCCCATTACTACAGTGTGACCCGCTGTAATGTTAGCAAAAAGACGAATCATTAATGAGAATGGTTTTGTGAACATACCTAACACCTCAATTGGCGCTAAGATAATTTTCATTGGAACTGGAACTCCCGGCATCCAGAAAATGTGTCCCCAATAATCTTTATTCGCACTGAATTGCGTAATAAAGAAAGTAAATAAAGCCGCACATAAAGTGAAAGCAATATTTCCTGTTACGTTAATTCCTAGCGGTGTTAATCCTAATAAGTTTAACAACCAAATTAAGAAGAATACCGTTAACAAATAAGGCATGAATTTTTTATACTTTTTCTCACCAATATTTGGTCTTGCAATTTCATCACGAACATATAATACAAGAGGCTCTAACACTCTGCTGAAACCTTTAGGTAAATTATTGTGTCCGTTTTTGTATGTTTTTGCTAATCCAACAAATAAGAAGAATAAGATTGCCGCAGTAAGAATTAACGAAACTACGTTTTTAGTCATCGAAAAATTCAAAGGCATTTTATTTGTTGGGTGGTGGTGATCATCCATAGTTAAATCACCAGCAGCATTTGTTTCATAAATTTTTCCGTGGAATAATTTGTAGAATTTACCATCTACTTCAGCAACTGTTTCACCATAGTGGAATTTAGATGCTGAAAAAACTTTTAAACCTCCATCTATTAAAATTACTGGAAGTGGGAACCCATAATGCTTACCTTCTGCCTCATCAGCAAAAAATGTAAAATAGTAATCGTCTTGAAGGTGGTGCTGAATATGAGCATTAACAACTTCTTTTGGCGATTTTGCTTCTTCTGCATGCTCTCCATGTGCTTCAACTTCTGTTGTTGCAGGCGCTGTGGCTACTTGTAAAGAATCAGTAGTTTCACTTGCAGAAAAAACCATTGAACTTGTTAAAAACAATATCGCTGTTAAAATGGAAATGGGTTTCCTTAAAATCATCATAACTATAATTCTTATGTTTCCTAAAAATTTTTGCAAAAGTACAATTTTAATTAATATTCCAAGTTTCTTGAATACATATTTTTTAAAGAATTATCGATTTTTCATTCCTTTATCCTTTTTTGTTTAATAATCTTATTACAAAATAGGCGTCTAGACATAAAAAAATTAGAAAAGCGATGAAAAAATTAATTTTTAATTCTTTTGCGATAACCGTTCCTTGAAACAAAAATTGGGTAGCAATCACATAACTTAAAATCACTTTTGCAGAGGTTAATCCTAAAAAGGCATATCCTAATTGTTCTTTTGCTTTTTTATCAATTTGAAGCAACGCTAATAAAATAAGTGCCGTTAAAACCGCCTGACTCACATAGGAAACCAAAAAGTTGGTCATGTAAAAATTTGCATCTACAAACTGAGCGATTCCAAAATGAATTCCAAAAAGTATTCCGACTACTATTACTGCCTTGGCATAAACTGACATATCTTATTTATTTTTATTTATTTGATTCACTTGACTTATTACTTGATAAATGGCCATGAAGACTCCAATTAATGTAAAAATCTTAAAATTGGTTTCCGCTACATTATTATTCGTTTCATCTAACCAAGTTCCTAAGTAGGAAAATCCAAAAATAACTAATCCCATTTGAAATGGGATAGTGATTAAAGCTAACCATTTATTCGGTTGTCTTTTTTTGGAATCCATGTTAATTTAGGATTTATTTTATTTACAACTAAATTTATGAACTTCGCATTTCGCAACTTGCTTCAAACCTAGCACCTGGTTCAACCGCTAATTTACCAACGATTACTTCTCCCGTAATATGTGCTTTTGATTTTACATTTAGCATTCCTTCGGCTTGTAACTTTCCTGAAAATATACCTTCGATATCGATACTTTTACAAACGATATCACCTATTACTTCACCTGTTGGACCAATTACAATTTTTCCTTCAGAAGTAAAATTTCCTTTTAATTTTCCGTCTAAGCGGAAATCTGCCAAAGTAGAAATATCTCCCGTAATGGTAGTTCCCTCTACAATTCTATTGGTCTTTCCTAATAAATGATCTTGATTCTTTACCTTTTCAAACATATTAATAGGGATTTGAGGTTCTTATTTATTTAACAAAATCCATTCGTTCAACTTCTTCTTGATTTGCACAATCTTATAATCCTCTGTTGAGATAATATAAACTTTATCTGTTACTTTATAATTTTTATGCAATTGCAATACAGCTAATGCTGAAATTGCTGCATCTTTATTATCAAAACCATGAATTACGACAATATTATCGGTTGCAGTATAAATATCTTCAGATGATTTTAAAGCGACAGCATTAGTGTCTTTAATATATCTAGCAATTTTATCGGTTAAATTTTTCACTTCTTTACCATATGGATAACTCTTAGGAAAAATAATCTTATAACCTGTTGGTTGTTGCAATCCAAAATTTAAAGCTTCAATTAAAGGTAATTCTGTTTGGACCATTTTTTCAGCTTGTTTTCCTTCTTGGGTATTTGGATAAGTTAAAGCTACGAAATTTAACGCCACTTTGTAATCTTCTACACCTTTTAATCGGCCTAGTATTTTTGCTTTAAGCATTTCAAACTTTGGAAGCGATTCTTCTCCAGCAAATTTAAAAATAGCTTCATCAACTTCTTCAAAAACTTCTCTTAATTGGTTGTTTTCAAATTTTTTGTATAACGTATTGAAAACAATTTCTGGATTATCATTATCGGTAATTTCAACTTCAGGATTGTTCAAAATTTGAGCATAACGACTATCTGGATATTGCGACAAGATTTGTTGTTTCATATCAGCTGCTTTTATAGGCGAAATTTGCTGATAAATTTTGTACAAATTGTACATTGCCGGAAGCACCAAACGCTCTTCGGGTGTGTTTTTTAAAAGTTGCTCCAAACGTGAAGCGGCTAACTCGTATTCTTTAAATTTTTCTTTATAAATTAAACCTAACTGATAATAAGCAAAATTTCGGTCCTTTGCCAAACTGTCAATTAATTTTCGATCTGTAGGGATTTTGTTTAAATAAAATTCGACCGTATATTCAGGTTTCAAATCAGAAGAAATTGAATCAGACACTTTGTTTTTATCAACATCCTTTTGATCATCATCATTAGTATTGTTATTATTCACCTTGTCAGAAGACCATCTCCAATTATCTTTAAGCATTCTGTTCCCCCATCTTTTTTGGAAATCTTTTTTCCCAAATTCGACAGCCACTGGATTATAAAAATAAAAACTTGAATTATCATCCATCATTCCAGGCGGCATCATTGAGTCCCCATTTGGATTTACTATTTTAATTTCTTTCCCCTTAGTATTAGGGTTTATTAATCCGGAATTTGAATTATTATTAGCTAAAATATTTGCTTCTTTTTTGGCTTTTTCAGCTTCTTTTTTGGCTTTTAGTTCGTCTTCATTTTTTAATTTAGAAATATAATCTTTATAAAATGCAACACGATCAACTTCATTCATTGAAACTACATTTAAAATACTATCATTTTGCTGTGCAATCAATTCGTATTTAATAACATCTTCTAGATTATCTTTTTTCTTCTTTATTTTTCTATACTCTCTTGTTCGTTCCTTTAAATTTACAAGTGTACTGTCATAATATTTACCCGCTACTTTGTATTTAGCTTCTTTGAAAAATATTTCGCCTAAATTTCTGTAATTAGAAGCAATTAAATACCTGTCATTAGAATTTGCTTTAATCGATTTATTGTAATATTTTTTTGACTGTAAATTGTTATTACTTTTATCATAAAACAATCCCATTTGGTGATTTAAAACATCTAAAAAGGGTCTGTTTTCTCTATCTTCAAGAAGGGTGTTAAAGGTTTTTAAAAACACCAAAGTATCTCCTTTGCTGTAATTAAAATATTGAGCCTGCTTAGCGTGTGATTGAATTACGTATCTTCTTGGCGCTTTTCTATTCATTTGAATAACTTCTTCAAATTCAGCATAAGCACTATCCTTAAAATTCATTTCTTCATATAATTGTCCTAAAATAAAAGTGTATCTCGCTTTTTCTTCATTATTTTTTGTAGCTTCTTTAGCCACTTTTAAAGCTGAAATTGCAGTGTCATTTACTTTTAAATTAATATATGCCTGAGCAAGCATGGCATTAGCGTCAGCTAAATCTTGACCTTGAATTTTTTTATCTTTTAGAAGTAATTTTAGATTTTTTATCGCTAAATCTTCATTATCCAAACGAATATTTACCTTTTCTCTCCACACTTTTGCATGATAAATTCTATCACTCAATGGATACTTGTAGAGAATATAATTTAATGCTTCTAAAGCTGGAATAAAGCGATTTTCATAATAACGAGCTTTAGCTAACAAAAGATAAGCTTCATCCATTTGAGGATTTTTTTCTGTTCCAGCAATATTCATCGAATGCTTTTGAATTGCTTTCACCGCCTTTTCCTCAGCTCGTTCAAAGTTTTTGCTTTTTGTCTGTCCAGGTAATACAACCTCTTCAATGTCTGAAGTTCTTTCAACAGGTAATACTTCCCAAAAGTTGTCTTTATAAGTTACTTTTAACTCTTGAAGTCCTTTCTCTAATGCTAAATTACCATTATACAAAACATTATATTCGGTAGTAACCGCATGAAAATTACGATTAATAAACTTGTCTTTTTTGACAGAACATGCTATCAAAATCAGGAAGAAACAAACTGTAAAAGAATATTTAATTAAATTGCTTTTCAATGTAAAAGGTATTTGTACTCTAAACTACTAAAAACCAAATTTAGTATATAGTTTGGTAAAAATACATTTATTTTTTGATGTGAAAAAAAATAGGAGGTTTTTTATTAATCAAAGACATTTTTTAAGTCTTTTATCACCTTGAATGCAATATCGATTTGATCATCACTAACTATTATGGTAAATTCATTTGTTGTTGAAATTACTTCATGAATAATAATTCCTTCCCATGCTAATCTTTGAAAAATGTAATAATAAACGCCAGGAGTCGAAATGTTTTCTTGAGGTAATTTAACCGTAATGGAAGAAAGATTTTCTATTTTATGCGTTAGTTTTTCGTGTTTGAAAATCGTTTCTATTAATTCTTCAACCGATGCACTTATCACAATATTCGTCTCATTTACACCACGAGATGAGGTGTAAAAAATATCTTGATATTTATTAATCTCTGAAATTAATTTAGCTTGATTATCTAGAAGCGTATCTGAAATAACATACGTAAAATCAGTTAATGAAGAACGAACGGTTATTTCACCAATATTTTTTAAAACTTTTGAAATTTTATAGTTGATTTTGAAGTCCAATTCTTCAGAAAGTCTTTTTAATGACATTACAACTGCACCTTGCTTGACATCTTTACCTAAATGTGCTTCTAATTCTGGCATCATTATACGAGCTAGTGAAGTTAAATTAATAATTCCTTGCGAAAGTGAACTTAGTAAAAAAGGCTTCGATTTAATGTATTGCTCTACTACTGAGGATATCGTTTTCATATTACTTGTTGTTTATTTGGCTCAAAGATAAAATAAAAAACAAATTGTTATAAATTTAACATTAAAAATAATAAAACGCTTCTTCAATATGTTCTATAACAAATTCTGTGTTTTCTTTATGAATAGCCACGATATCAAATCGAACTTCAACATCCAAGTCATTTTGAGTAACATACTCATTTATAGCTTTTACTAATAACTGTATTTTCTTAGGTTTTACAAAATCTTGAGGCAGACCAAATTCAATACTCGAACGCGTTTTTACTTCTACAACGGCTAGTATTTCATTTTTTTGAGCAATAATATCAATTTCGGCTTTATCAAAAACCCAATTCGTTTCCAAGATTTCGTAGCCGTTTTTTTCTAAGAAATCAACCGCTAATTCTTCTCCAAACTTTCCTAAATCATTATGTTCAGCCATTTTTAGTGTTTAGTTATTTGAAAGACAAAATCACTTCTTTATCATTCACTTCAAAATCTACTTGCTTTCCAAGAATCAAAGTCCGGTTGTCTTTTTGATGTCCAGCTGGGAATTCAAAAGCAATTGGAATGTTGTATTCTTTGGCAATTGCAGTAATAATTTGCACTTCGTTTTGCCCGAACGGAATTTCGTTATCGTGCATATCAGCCATACTTCCTACAATAATTCCTTTTACATTTTCGAAATAACCATTGCGTTTTAGATTGTACATCATTCTGTCGATGTGATACAAATATTCGTCCAAATCTTCAATAAAGAGAATTTTCCCTTTGGTATCAATCGATGATTTCGAACCCAATAAACTATATAAAATCGAAATATTTCCTCCCACTAATTCCCCAGAAGCTTTCCCTTTTATATCATATGGTTTTGATGGAATTGTATAGGAAATAACTTCTCCAAAAAGCGCTTTTCGCAGCGTTTCTTTTACTTCTTCTGGTGCTTTTGGAACCGTAAACGGCATAATCGAATGCAATGTTGCCACTCGTTCAACATTTAATTGACTGTGTAAAACCGTTACATCGGAAAAACCCATTATCCATTTAGGATGCTTTTTGAATTTCGTAAAATCTAACGAATCGATAATTCGAACCGTTCCATAACCACCACGTGCACACCAAATGGCTTTGATGTTTTCATCATCCATCATTTCTTGAAAATCGGCAGTTCTTTCGGCATCAGTTCCACCAAGTTGGCAACTATCTAAACCAATGGTTCTTCCTAATTTGGCTTTTAATCCCCAAGATGCTAATAATTCAATAGCGGGTTTTGCATCTTCTGGAAAAAATTTACGAGCGGTACAAACAATAGCAACTGTGTCGCCTTTTTTAAGATAAGGTGGAATTTTCATTTTCTTTTGCGAATGAGAAAAGTTTGAAATTAAAATAAGTAACAAAATAAATCTATACATCGTCAGATTTTATTAACTCAAAAGTAAACAAAATCCAATTAAAATTCGGGATTTCATCACTAATCGATTATTTTTGCATCAAATTTTATGATTCTATGTTAGAAAATCCGAAAAGATATACGATTACAGCGGCTTTACCTTATACGAATGGACCGATTCACATTGGACATTTAGCAGGTGTTTATGTTCCTTCTGATATTTATGCAAGATATTTGCGTTTGCAAGGAAAAGATGTAGCTTTCATTTGCGGAAGTGATGAGCACGGTGTGGCGATTTCAATGAAAGCTAAAAAAGAAGGTATTACACCTCAACAAGTAATTGATAAATATGACGGAATTATTCGTAAATCGTTTGAAGATTTCGGGATTTCTTTTGATAATTATTCGAGAACTTCTGCTGAGATTCATCATAAAACAGCTTCGGAATTTTTTAAAAAATTATACGATAACGGAGATTTCATTGAAGAAACTACCGAACAATTATACGATGCAAAAGCTGACCAATTTTTAGCCGATCGTTTCGTAACGGGAACTTGTCCAAAGTGCGACAATCCTGAAGCTTACGGAGATCAATGTGAAAAATGTGGTTCGACTTTAAACGCAACCGATTTAATTAATCCAAAATCAACTATTACAGGCGAAACGCCGATTTTAAAATCAACAAAACACTGGTTTTTACCTTTAAATCGCTACGAATCGTTCTTAAAAGAATGGGTTTTAGAAGGGCACAAAAACGATTGGAAACCAAATGTTTACGGACAAGTAAAATCATGGGTTGATGGCGGTTTAGAGCCAAGAGCGGTAACACGTGATTTGGATTGGGGAATTGATGTTCCTGTGGAAGGTGCCGAAGGAAAAAAATTATACGTTTGGTTTGATGCGCCAATTGGTTACATTTCGTCAACCAAAGAATGGGCGGCTCGTGAAGGAAAAGATTGGGAACCGTATTGGAAAGATGCTGATACAAAATTGGTTCACTTCATTGGAAAAGACAATATCGTTTTCCATTGCATCATTTTCCCAGCGATGTTAAAAGCGGAAGGAAGTTATATTTTACCCGATAATGTTCCAGCAAATGAATTTTTAAATTTAGAAGGAAACAAATTATCGACTTCTAAAAACTGGGCCGTTTGGTTGCACGAATATTTACAAGATTTTCCAGAAAAACAAGATGCGTTGCGTTATGCTTTAACAGCTAATGCTCCAGAAACTAAAGATAACGATTTTACTTGGAAAGATTTTCAAGCGAGAAACAATAATGAATTAGCGGCGATTTTTGGAAATTTCATCAATCGTGTCGTGGTACTAACTAATAAATATTACAACGGAATTGTTCCAACTCCAAACGAATTTTCGGAAGTTGACGAACAAACATTAGCCGAATTAAAAGCGTATCCAGCTGTAATTTCAAGTTCAATTGAGCGTTACAGATTTAGAGAAGCATTAGGCGAATTAATGAATGTAGCTCGTTTAGGAAATAAATATTTAGCCGATGAAGAACCATGGAAAATGGTAAAAGAAAATCCGACAAGAGTACAAACGCAAATGTATGTAGCATTGCAAATCGCTTCTGCTTTAGCGGTTTTATCGGAACCATTTTTACCTTTTACAGCTAAAAAATTATCAAATATTTTAAAAATCGATGCGTTAGGTTGGAACGATGTTACTACTAAAACAGACTTGTTACCAGCAGGACATCAAATTGGTCAAGCCGAAATCTTGTTTGCCCAAATTGAAGATGCCGAAATCCAAAAACAATTAGACAAATTAGAAGCAACTAAAACCGCCAATAAAGTGGAAAACGCAAAAGCGGAACCTCAAAAAGACATCATCACTTTCGAAGATTTTGCTAAAGTAGATTTACGAATTGGAACCATCATCGAAGCTGAAAAAATGCCAAAAGCCAATAAACTTTTAGTGTTAAAAGTAGATACAGGAATTGATGTAAGAACCATCGTTTCTGGAATTGCTGAGCATTTTACACCAGAAGAAGTAATTGGAAAACGCGTAACCGTTTTAGTCAACTTGGCGCCAAGAGCTTTACGTGGTGTAGAAAGTGAAGGTATGTTGTTATTAACGAATAATGCAGAAGGTAAATTAGTTTTCGTAAATCCAGATGCAGAAGGCGTGATTAATGGTGCAATGATATCTTAAAAATAACCGCAGATTCGCAGATTAAAAAAACTTAAAAAAATCTGTGAATCTGCGGTAAAAAACAACAACTATGACTCCAAAAATAATCGCTTTCGACGCAGATGACACTTTATGGCACAACGAACCTTATTTCGATGAGGCGCAAGAACGCTTTTGTGTGTTGTTTCAAGATTATGCTTCGAGTCAAGAAATTTTGGGATTGATTTTGAATCATCAGGTGAAAAATTTGCCTTTGTATGGTTTCGGAATTAAAGCGTTTACCTTGTCGATGATTGAAACCGCCTTGCAATTGACAAATCATCAAATTTCAGGAAAAGGAATTGAGCAAATTTTAGCCATTGGAAAAGATTTATTGCAAAAACCTGTCGAATTGTTACCCAACGTTGAATCCGTTTTGGAACAATTGAAAGGGAAATATAAATTGGTTGTTGCCACAAAAGGCGATTTAAAAGACCAACATCGTAAATTACACGATTCAGGAATTGGTGCTTACTTTCATCATATTGAAGTAATGAGCGACAAAGCCGAATTAGATTACGAAAAAATGCTAGGTCGTTTGGATTGCAAAGCCGAAGATTTTCTAATGATTGGAAACTCGTTAAAATCGGATGTTTTACCAGTTTTAAATATTGGCGGACATGCGATACACATTCCGTATCATACGACTTGGGAATACGAAAAAATTGATTTCGAAATCAAGCACGAAAATTTCAAATCATTTGCAAACATTACCGAAATCTTAGCTTTATTAAAATGAAACAAAAAATAGACATATCTTCTTGGAATCGAAAAGAACATTTTGAATTTTTCAATACTTTCGAAGAGCCCTTTTTTGGTATTACCACATCAATCGATATGACTATTGCTTACGAAAAAGCGAAAGCCATGAAAATTCCGTTTTTTGTTTACTATTTACACAAAACGATTGCTGCCGTTAACCAAGTAGAAAATTTCAGATACCGAATTGAAGAAAACGAAGTAGTGCTTTATGACGAAATTGACGCTTCATCTACCATCATGCGGGAAGATAAAACGTTTGGTTTTTCGTTTATGAAGTTTCATTCTGACATTCACGAATTTGCCAAAATCGTACAAACTGAAATTGAAAGAATTCAAATTACACCAGGACTTTTTACCAGAGAATTTCCTGAAAATATCATTCACTTTTCTGCTGTTCCTTGGATTAATTTCACAGGGTTAACACACTCTAGAAAATATACTTTAAAAGATAGTTGCCCGAAAGTTTCGTATGGAAAATTAATGCTCGAAAATGGTAAAAAAACCATGGCAATGACCGTTTTAGCACATCATAGCCTAGTTGATGGTTACCACATGGGTTTATTTGTAGATGAATTGCAAAAATTAATGAACTCATAGATGTTTCCGATTGCGTTTCACTCTATTTTTAAACATCCATTACCTGAAGGACATCGTTTCCCGATGTTGAAATACGAATTATTACCACAACAATTACTACACGAAGGTATTGCTTTAAAAACCGATTTCTTTGAACCTGAAATTATCCCGATTGAAACTGTTTTAAGGATTCATACAAAAGAATATGTTTCCGATTTGCTGAATTTAACTTTAGATCCTAAAGCAGCACGAAAAATTGGTTTTCCGCTTTCTAAAGAACTTGTAGAACGAGAATTGCGAATTGCCCAAGGAACGATTTTAGGTTCCGAAAAAGCCTTTGAAACCAAAGTTGCCTTCAACATCGCTGGCGGAACGCATCATGCTTATTCAAATCACGGGGAAGCTTTTTGTTTATTGAATGACCAAGCCATTGCTGCTCAATATTTGTTAGATAAAAAACTAGCAAAAAAAATCTTAATCATCGATTTAGACGTGCATCAAGGGAATGGAACGGCAGAAATTTTTCAAAATAACGATAATGTCTTTACCTTTTCCACCCATGGAAAATCGAATTATCCGTTTAAAAAAGAAACTTCTGACTTAGACATTGCTTTTGAAGACAATACTTCTGATGAGGATTTTTTAAAAACCATTTCCGAAATCATTCCTAAACTAATAGAGCAACAAAAACCCGATTTCATTTTCTATTTGGCCGGAGTTGATATTTTAGCTTCTGATAAATTAGGAAAATTAGGTTGCTCTGTTGATGGTTGTAAAAAAAGAGATGCCATTGTGTTCCAAAATTGTGAGCGTTACCAAATTCCAGTTCAAGTGAGCATGGGTGGCGGTTATTCTCCTGAAATCAAAACGATTATTGAAGCACATGCGAATACCTATCGAGTAGCGAAAGACATTTTGTTTTAAATAAAAAACCACCAACTTTCGCTGGTGGTCTTTTCTCAAACGGCATTTAAAATTGCTAAAATATCTTCTCCGAATCGCTCCGATTTTTGTTTTCCGAAACCTTTGATTTGTTGTAATTCATCTAAGTTGCTTGGCTTGTACATGGCTAAATCGATTAATTCTGAATTGTGACAAATCATGTATTTTTTCAGTTTCAAAGCTTCTGATTTTTCGTTTCTCCACTGATTCAAATAACCGTAAACTTGCTTGTCTTTCGGATTCAAATCTTCATACGATTTACGTTCTAATCGCTCTGGTTTTTCTTGTTCTTCTGATTCATAATGAACAATAACCGACCAATGTGCTTCTTCACTTTCCACAAATTGTGTGCTCGATTTTTTAAACGTAACCGAACTCAAAAAAGCATTCAATTGTTGTTGGTCGAAGTCCAAAAATGCTTTATCCAATCTGATTGAAAATACTTTAACTTGCATAACATCCTTATTTACCGATTAACAAAATCTCGTTTGCAATTACTTCAGTAACATAGCGTTTGTTTCCGTCTTTGTCGTCGTAACTTCTGTGTGTTAGTTTGCCTTCAATAGCAATTTCTTTTCCTTTGGTTACAAATCTTTCGATAATGTCGGCTGTTTTTCCCCAAGCGGTTACTCGATGCCATTGCGTTTGTTCTACTTTGTCACCGTTTTCACGATAATACACTTCATTTGTAGCGATGCTGATGTTGGCTAATTTTTTTCCTCCTTCAAGGTTTTTGATTTCTGGTTCTTGACCCACGTGTCCGATTAATTGTACTGAGTTTTTCATGGCGTATAAAATTTAAATATTTGTGTTATTTGATTTTTTGGAACACAGATTTATGAAATTGGAATAATTTAAAAAATCTATGTGTTGAACTTGATTTTTAAATTTGTTCTTGAACTTGACTATTTGCTTAGTAAAACCAATTCATTCGCAACCACTTCTGTGATGTAACGTTTGTTTCCGTCTTTGTCGTCGTAACTTCTGTGAGTTAGTTTACCTTCGATGGCAACATGACTTCCTTTGGTTAATAATTTTTCGATGATATCTACTGTTTTTCCCCAAGCGGAAACGCGGTGCCATTCGGTTTGTTCTACTTTTTCTCCTTTGGCGTTCGTGTAACTTTCATTTGTAGCAATTGTGAAGTTAGCTACTCGTCCAGATTCTAAGTTTTTGATTTCTGGTTCTTGACCTACATGTCCGATTAATTGTACTCTGTTTTTCATGGCGTGTAAAAATTTAAATGTTTATGTTAATTGAATTTTGAAATTGAACTTGCACTTGAATTTTGCTTTCGTTCATTTCGACAGTGCAAAGATGTGGCAAGAAAAAAACGTTATTCGGTAATTAGCTATTTAATTTCGGTTGTAAATATTTGTAAGCGTTTGTAAATGGAAATTATTTTTGTATATTCGCTTAAACTATAAGACTTTACAGATGAAAAAATCTCTCTTTCAAAAAAGTATTTATTTTTTACTTTTTATTTGTTCGTTTAGTGCATTTGCACAAAACACTTTGAATTACAACGATGAAAAAGGGTCACCAAAAGCCACTTTACAAGATGTAAAATGGATTGTGGGCAATTGGACAGGCGAAGCTTTAGGCGGCATTTGTCAAGAAACGTGGAGCGAACCGATTGGAAATTCGATGATGTTTAGTTTCAAATTAGTGGTTGATGGGAAAGTTGCTTTTTATGAATTGGGACACATTATTGAAAAAGACAAAACCCTTTTGTTACAACTCAAACATTTTGATGGCGAATTAAAAGGTTGGGAAAAAGTGGAAGTGAGTGAGAATTTCAGACTGGTAAAAGTTACTCCAACCCATGTGTATTTTGACAAATTTACTTTTGAGAAAATTTCGGATAATGAAATTAATATTTACGTGGTTTTTGAAGATAGTGGTAAGGAAATGAAGTTTAATTTTAAGAAGTAAAGATGAAATACATTATTATACTATTTTTAACCAGTTTTTATTATGTTAAAGCTCAAAATGTTGCGGAACATTTCAAAACAAAACAATTTGAAGTTGCGATTTTTCCAGAATCAAGTTATGAAATAATGCCGGGAAAAAGATTTACACCAACAAAAGAAGAAATATTTGAAGCTGAAAAAGCGTTAAAATCAAAACTTAAAGAAGCCAATAGAAATTTAGAAAATCAATACAACTCACCAATTATTCACAGAAATCTAAAGAAATACAAAAGACAATATTTTGGTTTCATAAATGATAAAGGCGAAAAAATTCTTTATATAAATTCACTTTGGAGTAAATCTATTAAAGAACACAATTGGCATTGGTTGAATGAAATAATTTGGATTTCAGATGGCGGAAGTCATTATTGGAATATTGAATATAACTTAGAAACCGATGAATTAGAAAATTTAAAGGTTAATGGATACGCTTAAAAAATACTACTATGAGTAAAACCTGTTTAGAATGTGGCGATAAAATTATCGGTCGCGAAGACAAAAAGTTTTGTTCGGATGGTTGCCGCAATGCGTACAACAACAAAATGAACAAAGATCAGAACAATCTGATGCGCAACATTAACAACAAATTGCGTAAAAATTACCGCATTTTGTGTGAACTCAACCCAGAAGAGAAAGGAAAAACTACGAAAACTAAATTACTAAGCAAAGGTTTCGATTTTGAGTTTTTTACCAGCATGTTGCAAACCAAAACGGGCAACACTTATTTCTTTTTGTACGACCAAGGCTATCGCGCTTTAGAAGATGATTTTTATATGTTGGTGAAGAAAGATAGTTAAGAGAATAGATGAAAGAAGAAAGAGAAAAGATTGCCATATTAGGTTGCGGTTGGCTCGGATTACCGTTAGCCAAATCATTACTTTCAAAAGGTTACGAAGTAAAAGGTTCTACGACTTCGGAAAGTAAATTGGAAGTATTGAAAAATGCTGGGATTTCGCCTTTCCAAATTCAATTGGAGGAACATCAAATCATTGGAAATATGGAAGATTTTCTAAAAGAAACCGATGTTTTAGTGATTGATATTCCACCAGGATTGAGAAGAGAAATTTCGTCTTCTAACGAAATGACATTTGTAAATAAAGTAAAAACGCTAATTGCGTTTATTGAAAAATCAGATGTTCAGAAAGTTGTTTTTGTGAGTTCGACTTCGGTTTATGGTGATAGTTTTCCAATTGTTGAAATTACGGAAGAAACAAAACCAAATCCTGATACTGAAAGTGGCAAACAATTAGTTATTGCCGAAAAACTTTTGCAATCGAATCCGCATTTCAAAACTACCGTAATTCGTTTTGGTGGTTTACTTGGCGAAAATCGTCATCCAGTAAAATTTTTGGCAGGAAGAACGAATGTGGAAAATCCAGATGCGCCAGTGAATATGATTCAGAGAGAAGATTGTATTGGAATAATTGAAACTGTAATTGATAAAGGACTTCGACAAGCTCAGTCTGACAATTGGGAATGGAACCAAACCTTCAACGCTGTCGCACCTCATCATCCAACACGTAAAGCATATTATCACAAAAAAGCTAAAATTTTGAATTTGCCATTACCTACCTTTGCCGAAAATTCGGAATCGAAAGGTAAAATTATTTCCAGTAAAAAAGTGGAAACAATTTTGGGTTATTCGTTCCAAAAAGAAATTTAGTAATGGCGTATTTTAGCGTATTTCACAATTACATTAAGCAAAAGAAAAATGCAATTGGCTTGCCCATTTTAGCATTAATTTGGATGAGCTTTTTCTGGGGAACCACTTGGATTGCTTCCAAAGAAGGCGTAAAACACATGCCTCCGATGCAATTGGTAGCCCTGCGTCAACTTTTTGGTGGATTGTTGTATTTGCTGTATTTCTTAATCAAAAAACATCCTTGGCCAAACAAACGACAGTGGCGTACGATTTTGGTTTTGAGTGTTTTGAATTTCATGCTGAGTAACGGTTTGAGTACCTGGGGCGTGAAATACATTTCGAGTGGTTTGGGTGCGATTATTGGTTCGATTTTTCCTCTTTGGATTGTCATTATCAGTTTGTTTCGAGGACAAAAAACATCATGGAAAGCGGTTGTTGGTTTGATTGTCGCTTTTGGCGGAATTTGCGTCATTTTTTACGATTACCTCAACGATTTCTTAGAACCAGAATTCCGATTTGGAATTTTACTTTCGGTAATTGCTACTTTTACTTGGGCGTTGTCTTCGATTTATATCAAAGAAAATAAGACGAATTTCAATCCGTATTTTAGTTTGGGATTGCAAATGTTGATTTCGAGTATTGTGATTTCGAGCGTGATTGGATTTAATGGGGCTTCGGTTCCGTTAAGTGAAATTCCAGCAATTTCTTGGTGGTCGATTGGTTATTTAGTCGTTTTTGGTTCAGTGTTGACGTTTATAGCGTTTATTTATGCTTTAGAAAATTTACCAACAGAAATCAGCAGTTTGTATGCCTACATCAATCCGATGGTAGCGTTGTTTTTTGGTTATTTGTTGTTTAATGAACCTTTGACCACTGCAATTATCATTGGTGGAACGATAACGATTATTGGACTTTATTTAGTGAATCGTGCGATTAAGAAGAAATAGTTTTTAGCCACTGATTAAAGGATTTTCACGGATTGTAATCCTTCTAATCTTTTAATCCGTGGCGATAATCTTTACTATTCAACAAAAAAATCCCACCTAAAAAGATGGGATTTGATTTTATTTTGAATTTGATTACCAAATTTTCACGCGTTTTTCAAAAGGCAAATACATACCATTATGTGGTAAAATATTAAACGCTTTGTAAAACGCTTCCACATTTTGTAACGGCACATAAGCACGATACATTCCTGGTGAATGCGAATCGGTTTTTACTTGGTTTTTGATAGCTTCATCACGCATTTTGCTTCTCCAAATGGTTGCCCAAGAAATAAAGAAACGTTGTTCTGGTGTAAATCCGTCGATTAAATCAGGCTTTCCGTTTGCTTTCAAATAGATTTGTAATCCATCATAAGCGGCGTTAACTCCACCTAAATCTCCAATGTTTTCACCTAAAGTGAATTTTCCATCCACAAAAATTCCTGGTAATGGTTCTAAAGCTGAATATTGATCTGCTAAAGCACTTCCTAACGTTGTGAATTGTTTCAAATCTTCATCACTCCACCAGTTTACTAAGTTTCCATCCGCATTATATCTTGAACCTGAATCGTCAAATCCGTGTGAAATTTCGTGACCAATTACGGCTCCAATTCCACCATAATTTACTGCTTCATCTGCTCTGTAATCGTAGAAAGGTGGTTGTAAAATCGCAGCTGGGAATACAATCTCGTTATTTGTTGGGCTGAAATAAGCGTTAACTGTTTGTGGCGACATTCCCCATTCTTCTTTGTCAACAGGTTTCCCCATTTTTTCAATGTTTTTCTTGTGACTCCATCTCGCGTACATTTTTGAATTTTCAAAATACGTTCCGCCTTGTTCTGGTGACTTTACTTCAAGAGCTGAATAATCTTTCCATTTATCAGGATATCCAATTTTTACTCGGAATTTATTCAACTTGATTTTTGCATTTTCCTTAGTCGCTTTTGTCATCCAAGGTAAATTATCAATTCGGTTATTGAAAGCTTGCATTACGTTTGCAATCATATCTTGCGCTTTTGCTTTTGCTTCTGGCGGGAATTTTTTTGCAACATATAATTTTCCTAACGCTTCACCTAATCTTCCATTAACGGTTGCTAAAGCTCTTTCTTCAGCTGGACGTTGTTTTACAGCTCCAGTTAACGTTTTTCCGTAAAAATCAAAATTCGCATTTTCGATATCGGTTGATAACAAACCTGCTGAACCTCTTAAAGCTGTCCAACGCATGTAGGCTTTCCAATCTTCAATTTGGTTATCTTTTAAAATAGTTTCGACTGTTTGTAAATATTTTGGTTGTGAAACAACTAACGAATCTACTTTTCCAATTCCAACACTTAGGAAATACGTATCCCATTTTACGGTTGGCGCTAATTTTTGTAAATCAGCAAAACTCATTGGATTATAGGTGTTTCTTCTATCTCTTCTTTGAACACGGTCTAACGTAGCGGTTGACATTTTAGTCTCTAAAGCTAAAATTTTCTTCGCATTCGTATTAGCTGTAGCTTCAGATTCACCTAAATATTGTAACATTCTGGTGACGTGAGCCACGTATTTTTCACGTTTTTCTTTGTTGTCTGGCGCATCGGAAACGTAGTAATCTCTATCTGGTAAACCAAGACTTCCGGTTCCTACATAAATTACGTTTTTGTTACTGTTTTTAGCATCGGCGCCAATGTAACTTCCGAAGAAACCTAATCCCATTTCGGGTTCCATTTCGGCTAATAAAGCTACTAATTGATCAGCATTTTGAACGCTATTAATTTTCGTTAAATAAGGTTTTAACGGGTCGATTCCGGCTTTGTTTCTACTTACCGTATCTAAAACTGTTTTGTATAAATTTATTGCTTTTGCTTGATCAGAATTTGGATTGATAGTTTTGTCTTTGATAGCTTCTTTTAAGATGGCCATTACATCGTCATCGGTGTTTTTACGAAGTTCGTCAAAACTTCCCCAACGCGTTCTGTCTGCTGGAATTTCGGTTTTATCTAACCAAGTTCCATTTACATAACGATTGAAAT